>WHST01000164.1 GCA_009379955.1 Streptosporangiales bacterium
GCGCGCTTTTCGGGGTCGGGTGCCGGGTGTCAAGAAACCGCCCGCGAACAAATCCCACAAAAGTCGTTGTGCGGTTTCTTGACACCCGGCACCCGACCCCCACAATCAAGAAAGGGGTGAGGCAGCGGACCGAAGCACCCCACGCCAAGGATGCAGAGTCACGGGGTCAGCGCACGCCCCGCTCGCATCCACCACCTCATAGGTGAACGACGACGCCGAAGCCGGGACGCGAACCGTCCACTCGGCCGGGTGCACCGGCTTGGGCGTCTCGGTCCAGGTAACACCGCCGTCCAGCGACCAGCGCAGGACGGCAGGGGTCGCGCAGCGGGACTGGACGTACGCGTCCCAGCCGCTGCCGTCCGGGCGGGCGAGCAGTAGGCCGCGGACGGCGCCTACCGGGGTCTCGTCGTCGAACCGGAAGCCCACGTCGTCGGCCGGCACCGGCGGCGTACGGTGCATCGGCACGAGCGGCAGTCCGGCCGCCGGCAGCACGACGGCGGTGAGGCCGTGCCCCGACACCTCGACCTCCAGCGAACGGCCGCGCAGCACGGCCTCCGACGCCACGCCGTCGGCTATCACCGTGACCGTTCGGCTGGACGCCGGGTCGATGCCGAGCACGTCACCGAACGACACGGTCACCCGCCTCGGCGAGGCCGACGTGTTGGTCAGGCTGAGCCCGAACAGCGCACCGTCGCCGCTCCTCGCCGCGAGCCAGTTCACAGACGCGTCGTCGACGGTCACCACGCCGCGCGGCATCCACAGCCACATGTCGTCGTGGCCGTAGAAGGTGCCGGGACGGTGCCCGTACGTGCGGAACCTGAACCACACGAAGTTCTCCTCGAACGCGGCGGGGAACCGGATCTCGCCGCCCGACCGCACCTCGTGCTCGGCGACCAGGTAGTCGACGGTCATGCCCAGCTGCGCGGGAGCATGGTGGTAGTAGATCGTCGTGTTGTCGAACGGGCCGACGAACGGGAAGTCCGGCTTCAGGTGGTGCACGGTGTGCTGCCGCAGGTAGTAGCCGGGATAGTTGGTGTACCTGCCGATCACCGCGTTGTGCGCGACGTCGCGCAGCAGGTCGTCGCCCGCACGGTCGCCCAGCCGCAGCAGGTGCGGCGCCCACGCCGGGTTGAGGTTGGGCCCGCTGAAACGGTACGTCTGCAGCGCCTCGAAGCTCTGCCCGGTGACCGAGAGCACCCACCGCTCGACGTCCTCGGGCTCGATGTCGTCGCGTGGATAGTCGTAGAGCGCCGCGGGGTCCCACCAGCGGCTCAGGTCGATCTGCCTGTCGTGGAAGACCGGCCGGTCAGGGACGGTGACCGCGCCGTCGTGGACGGGACGCACGAACACCGTGGTGACGAACCGGCGGGCCTCGCGCACGGCGGCGTCGAGGTAGCGCGGCTCGCCCGTCTCCTCGTACAGCTCCAGCAGACCGACCCAGTCGGCGCAGTAGTAGATCGCGAAGTCGTGCGCCTCGATCGGCTCGGTCCACCGCACGTCGACCCGGTCCGCGACGTACGCGTCGGCGAGCGCGCACGCGCGGTCGAGATGCGCACGGTCCCCCGTCATCCGGTACGCCGCGAGCGGGGCGCACATCGGCGCGCGCCGCAGCCAGTAGTCCTCGTCCGCGCCCAGGTCGGTCTCGGCGAGCCGCGCGATCGCGGGGTTCTGCCGGCGGGTCATCGCGTGCAGCGGGCCGAGCGCGGTGACGCCGAACGGGGTGGCGCACAGCTCGGTCTTCGTCGTGTCGGCGTAGACGTCGAACCCGTGCACCGGTGTCCAGCCGTAGCCGTTGCGGGACAGGTGGAACTCGATCAGCGGACGCGCGCGCCGGTCGTAGAGGTCCATGTCCGCCGTCAGGTACGCCGCGCTCAGCAGCACCGCCGTGGTCGTCGCGCGGACGGCCTGGTCGTTCTCGATGTCGATGAACCCCTTGGCCCTGCCCCACCAGCCCGACGGCGAGCCCTGGTAGTCGACGGAGTCGTCGGCGGGCGGCCCGGCCGCCAGCATGTCGACGAGGTTGTGGAACGTGTCGGTGAGGGAGCTACCGAAGACGTTGGTGCGGTACGGCCGGTAGTCGTACGCCGTACGGAGCAGCGCGCGCAGCGTGTCGTACAACGCACTCGAGCCGACGCAGAGCCCGACCCGGTGCGTCGCGGTCTCCTCCGCCCGCAGCAGGGCGCGTCGCCCGTACTGCGGCAGTAGCACCGTCGGCTGCACCCCGCCGTCGGCACCGCGCAGACTCATGCCGAACGGCTGGTCGTCGGGGTCCTTGTGCACCTCGTCGCCGAAGGTCAGCTCCTCCGCAGGGACGTACACACCCCAGGTGCGCGTGCCGCCGTCGTCCGCCGCCGACTCGACCAGCGCCGCCGGCACCGGCAGGTCGATCGCACCGACCGACTCGGGTCCGCCGACGATCCTGCCGTGCTGCAACGGTCCGCACAGCACCTCGCTCACCGCGTCGACCGACAGCGACGTGAAGCCGTGGTACGCCACCACGTAGTGCCCGTCGACGGCCGCCGTGACGGCGACCGTGGCCACCGGCGCCGTCCCGGCGAGCGACCAGGTGACGCGTACGGATGCGACACCCGGGACCTCCGCGCTCAGCACGGCGGTACGGTCGGCGATCACCTCGACGGACGTGAACCGCAACCGCCTGGACGTCAGCGACGCGTGCAGGTCCCTACGGCTGCCGTGGTCGCCGGTGAGCAGGTACCAGTCGCCGACGCACAGCTCGCGGACCACGCCGTCGGGGCCGGTGACGAGGGCGTCGGTGACCGCTGTCCACGCATCGCCATCCCGGACCGAGAGCGACGCGGTGACGGTCTCGCCGTCGGCCCACCTGGCCGTGCCGAAGTCGAGGCGATGGGCATCGCTCTCGATCGACGGCCCGGCGTCGTGACCCAGGAGCTCCCGCGCGTCCGACGCGTCGCCTCCGCCCGGTGACGGCAGCGGCTCGTCGTGCACCACGGTGACGGACGCCGACTCCACCAACACGCAGGTGCGGTGGGCGGCGAACCCGATCGCGTCGTGACGCAGCCGGCGCACGTCGTTGGCGGCGCCCACGAGAGCGCCGTCGACCGACACCTCGATGCGCAGGCCGTCGACCACCACCCCGATCTCGAGCGGCGCCTCGAAACTGAACGCGAGCACCACCTCGAGGAGAGTGTCGACGGCGCCGCCCTCGCGCCGCACCAGCGAGCAGTAGCGCACACCGGTGCGCTCGCGAAGACGCACCGCGTAACAGGTGTCGGCGTCCACGGCGTCGAAGAGCACGTCGGCAGAGCAGTCGGTCGAGCCACCGCGCGGCGCGCTCACCGTCATGCGGGCGCGCAGCTCGTACGCCGTGGGCAGCGGTGTGTCGAGGAGGACCGCGGTGTCGCAGACGCGCCGCGTGCCCGTGCCGAGCAGGTCGTCCACGCGACCTACAACCAGCGGGCGCGGAGGTCGGGTCTGGCGAACGCCGCGGGCGAGGCGATCGACAGGCCGCCGTCGACGGGCAGCACCGCGCCGGTGACGAACGACGCCCCGGGCGATGCGAGGAACCTGACCGCCGCCGCCACCTCGTCGGGACGGCCGGTGCGGCGCAGCGGATAGCCCTCCACGGCGTCCGGCACGTCGGCGCCGCCGATGAGCCCGGGTGCGACGGCGTTGACACGCACACCGCGCGGTCCGTACTCCAGCGCGAGCTGCCGCACGAGCCCGTCGACGCCGGCCTTCGCCGCCGCGTACGCGGGGAGCCCGGGTGCGGCGAGGAACGCGTTCACCGAGCCGACCGCCACGATCGCGCCGCCGGACGGCAGCAGCGGCAGCGCGGACCGCGCGACGAAGAACGCCGAGTCGAGCGTCGCCGACAGCGCGGACCGCCACTGCGCGTCCGTCGTCTCGTGTGCCGGCGCGACCGGAGTCACCGCCGCCGCGAGCACCACGACATCGAGCCGGCCGAGCGCCTCGACCGTGTACGAGACGACCGACGACGCGACCTCGGACGTTCCGCAGTCGCCGACGAGATAGCGCTCGAACACCGCCTCCGCGCAGGGCTCGAGCCCGACGCCGACGACCCGGTCGCCGTCCGCGGCGAGCCCGTGCGCGATCGCGAGCCCGATGTCCGAGCTGCCGCCGACGACCAGGGCGCCGCGTGGCGACCTCACGTGTACGCCGGCAGCGCGAGGTCGTCGAGGAGGAGGTCGAGGTCGCGCGTGCTCGCGGCGTCCAACGCGGCGGCGGGCAGGCGTACCGCCGCGTCCGCGATCACGCCGCGGCGGACGAGCACGTGCTTGTGCACCGCCCACGCGATCGACCCCTGCATCCCGAACCTGACCAGCGGCAGCAGCCGCGCAAACGCCGCCCGTGCATCGTCGCCGCGCCCCCCCGTCGCGGCGACGAGCACGGCGACCAGGGCGTCGGCGAACTCGCACGCCGGCATCGTGCCCACCGCACCCCGCGCATACTCCTCCAGGACGAAGAACGCGTTCTGCCCGCCGAGGACGGCGAAGTCGTCGTCCACCGCCTCGCCGACCGCCCCGACCTTCGGTGCGGTCGGCTGCGCCTCGACCTTCACGGACGTGACGCCGTCGAGCTTGCTCAGCTCGACCAGCACCGGGACCGGCATCGGCACCCCGGTCGCGGTCGGTGCGTCCTGCACCATCACCGGCAGCCCCGCCTCCTGCGCGACCGCGCCGTAGAAGTCGACGAGCTGCGTGGATGACGCGCGGACCAGGAACGGCGGCAGCACCATCACGGCCGTCGCGCCCCCGTCGCGCGCGACGACCGCCTGCTCCACCGCGGTCACGGTGCTCGTGGCGCTGACCCCGGCCACGACCGGCATGCCGGACGGCACACGCACCGTGATCGTCCGCAGGATCGTGGCGCGCTCGTCGGCGGTCAGGGCGAAGCCCTCGCTCGCCATGCCGAACGTCGCGACGCCGTCGACACCGCACCACAGCTGGAAGTCGACCAGCCGCGCGAGCGAGTCGACGTCGAGCGCGCCGTCACGGCGGAACGGCGTCGCGAGGATCGGCACCAGCCCGGCAACCGCGTGGGGCATGCCACCCACTCACTCTCCGGATGCGGTCATGCTGACAACGCTTGACAGTACTCACTATGCGCGTAATCTGCCTGATTATTGCACGGCCTGCGCGCAGCGCAAGCGGTCTTCTCACACGAAGGAGAGTGGGCATGGCCGGGTCGGCGTCCGGACCCTCACCGCGAGAGGCCGGCATCAACCAGAGCGTCGAGCGGTCGGCGGCCGTGCTGCAGGCGTTCCTCGGCGGCGCGGCCGGCCGGGCCGAGCTCCGCGTCGCCGACGTCGCGCGGGAGATAGGCCTCGGCGTCTCGACGACCTCCCGGCTGCTCGCGACGCTGGAGACGGTCGAGTTCGTCGAGCGCGACCCGGTCAGCCAGCTCTACCGGCTCGGACCGGCGCTGATCACCCTCGGCGGCGCGGCCGTCAACCAGCATCCGGTGCACCGCGAGGCTCGGCAGGTCGCGCAGAACCTCGCCGCCGACCTCGGACTCGGCGCCAACGTCGCGATACGCCGCGGCGCCTCGCTGTTCTACCTGTGCAACTTCGAGGGCAAGCGCGCACCGAAGAACCACGGCCTGCTCGGCCAGCGCAACCCGTTGCACGCCACCGGCCTCGGCAAGTGCCTGCTGCTCGGCACCGACCAGGACGAGCGCCGCGAGCTGCTGGGCACCGAGCTGCCCACCTACACCCAGCACACGCTCGCGACGCACGAGGCGCTCGACGCCGCGGTCGACTCGGCGCGTACGCGCGGCTACGCGACGGAGGTCGAGGAGCTGGCGCTGGGACGCGCGTGCATCGCGGCGCCGATCCGGGGAGCGTACGGCGCCGTCGTCGCCGCGATGTCGGTCTCGGGGCCGCTCACCGCGATCGACCCGAGCGTCAGGGAACGCGAGCTGTCGGCAGTGCTCATCGAGGCCGCCGACTCGGTGAGCGTGGCGCTGGGCTACACCGCCGCGGCGGCACAGGCGGACGGAGTCGCGGTATGACCACCACGCGTGCCACCGTTCCCGCGCCGTCGGCCTCGGGTCGGCTCTCCGACCGCACGTTCGCCGTGCTGCTCACCCTGCCCGCGCTCGCGCTGCTCGCGGTCATCGTCTGTTACCCGCTGCTCTCCGCGCTCTTCACCAGCCTGTTCGAGCAGAGCCTGATCCTGCCGGGACGCGCCTTCGTCGGCCTGCGCAACTTCGCGGACGTGCTCGGCACCGACTTCCTCCCGGTGCTGCGCAACACCGCGGTGTTCACGGTCTTCGCCACGGTGCTGCCGTTCCTCGTGGGGTTCGCGCTCGCGCTGGCGCTCAACGTCGGCGTCAGGGGGCAGTCGGTGCTGCGCGGGGTGTTCCTCATGCCGTGGGTCGTCCCGGGGGTCGTGGTCAGCTTCGTCTGGCTCTGGATCTTCAACGCCAGCTACGGACTCCTGAACGGGTTCCTCGTCCGGACGGGTGTCGTCGACGTGCCGATCGCGTGGCTCGCGGACCCGCTCTGGGCGACCGTCGCGATCATCGTGGCCAAGTCCTGGGCGAGCTTCCCGTGGATGATGGTCATGCTGCTCGCCGGGCTGCAGACCGTGCCGAAGGACCTGCACGAGGCCGCCGCACTCGACGGCGCGGGCATCGTGAAGCGCTTCCGTCACGTCACCCTGCCGCACCTGCGCGGGATCATCGGCATCGTGCTGCTGCTGGAGTTCATCTGGAACTTCCAGCACTTCGACATCATCTACGTCCTCACCGGCGGCGGCCCCGCCGGCACCACCACGACGTTCGCCGTCTCCGTCTACAACACCGCGTTCAAGGGATTCGACCTCGGCCACGCGGGCGCGATGGGCGCGCTGTGGATGGCCGTGCTCACCGTCCTCGTCGTCCTCTACATCCGTTCCAGCGAACGGAAATCCTCATGACTGCCACCCTCGACGACGTCGTCGACGCACCGCGCACCGCACCGACCCGCAGCAGGGCGGCCGGCCGCCGGCGGGTCGACGGCACGCGCATCGTCGCCTGGTGCGCGATCGTCGTCATCGGGCTGTTCGGCCTGCTGCCGATCTACTGGATGCTCGTCACGGCGCTGCAACCGGCCACGGAGATCTTCGTGTTCCCGCCGCGCCTGTTCCCGCAGACGTTCACCCTCGAGCACTTCGCCGCGCTCGCGGGTGACCCGCAACTGCTGCGCAACCTGCTCAACAGCATCCTCGTCTCGGCTGCCACGACGCTGCTCACCCTGGTCGTGGCGACGTACATGGCGTACTCGTTCTCGAAGTTCACCTACCGCGGCCGCAAGTCGCTGATGTACCTCGTGCTCGCGTCGCAGATGTTCCCGCACGCGCTGCTGCTCGTCAGCCTGTACCTGATCTTCAACGCGCTCGGGCTGCTCGACACCTACCTCGGGCTGGTGCTCTCGTTCACCGCGTTCACGATGCCGCTGTGCGTCTGGATGCTGAAGGGGGTGTTCGACACCATCCCCGACTCGATCATCGAGTCCGCGAAGGTCGACGGCGCCGGACCGTTCACCATCATCCACCGCATCGTCACACCCATTGCCGCCCCCGGCGTCGTGGCCGCCGGGCTGTTCGCGTTCATCCGCGGATGGAACGACTTCATCTTCGCGCTCACCCTGGTCGGGCGCGAGAAGCAGACCCTCCCACCGGGTCTGGTCAACGCCTTCGCCGGCGAGTTCCAGAACCAGTGGTCGGTGTTGATGGCCGCGTCGTTCGTGGTCTCGCTCCCCGTCATCGTCGGCTTCATCGCCCTGCAGCGCTATCTCGTCGCCGGCATCGCCGGCGGTGCGATCAAGGGCTGACGCGCTCTCCCTCACCGAGGAGGTGACATGTCCGGTCCACACGCCGACCCGGTCGGCATCACGCGCCGTTCCCTCCTGCGCGCTCTGGGCGCGGGCGCCGGGCTGGCAACGGTCGCCGGCATCGCCGGATGCGCGCCGTCGGTCCAACCACACGACGTGAACGCCGGCGGCGGACTCACCGACGACGACGGCGTCGAGACGTTCGCGTTCACGACGTGGATGATGGGCGAGACGGCGTCGAGGCCACTGGTGCAGCCCTCGCTCGACGCCTACCAGGCCTCGACCGGCGTGACGATCGAGACGCCCTCGTTGCCGTACGCCGACTTCCTGCGTCAGCTTGTCCTACAGGTGCAGGGCGGGCAGACCGCGGGACCGGTGCAGCTCGACATCACGTGGCTGTCCGTCCTCGGCACCATGGGCGCGGCGCTCGACCTCGCGCCGCTCGCCGAGGGAACGGACTACACCGACCAGGCTCTCGCGCTCGGCAGGTACAAGGGCAGGCAGATCGGCCTGCCGTGGACCAGCGGCGCGATCGGCCTCCTCGGCAACTCGGACCTGCTCGACAAGGCCGGCATCCGCGAACAACCCGAGACGATCGACGACTTCGAGGCGGCGCTCGTCGAGCTCAAGGGCGCGGGCCAGGGCGTCGTCCCGTACGCGGCGATGACGAAGGTGGCACAGCTCAAGGACGTCGTCGTGTGGATGTGGACGTTCGGCAGCCCCGTCGTGGAGAACGGCAGGATCACCGTCGGCGACGATGCCAGCGTCGAGGCACTCACCTGGTACAAGAAGCTCTACGACACCGGGCTGATCGGCAAGGACATCGACCGTGCCGACGCGCGGGCGTTGTTCGGTCAGGAGATGGTGGCCCTCTACGACGACGTCGTGTCCGCTCGGACGCTCGTGGCGCCCAACGCCAAGGACCCGAAGATCGGCGACAAGCTGGTCGCCTGGAAGCGTCCGGTGCGCGACGCCGGTGACACCCCGCAGAGCATGGCGTGGGGGCACGCGATCGCCATCATCGGCGGCGGGCCCGGCGAGTACGCCGCCGGCCGCTTCGTCAAGCACGTCACCAGCGACCCCGACAACGCGCTGGACTACTTCGAACGCGCCGGGTATCCCCCGGTCACCGAGACCGCGCTTACCGACAAGAGGTTCACCAAGGACAGGTTCGCGTCCGAGTTCGCGACACGGATCACGGAGACCGCGCAGGCCGACCCGCTGTGGCAGTTCCCGAAGTCGGCGCAGATCTACGAGACGCTGGCCCAACAGGTCCAAGCGATCCTCATCGGCGACACGACGCCGAAGGAGGGTCTCGCGACCGCGCGCGAGCGGATGCAGAAGCTTGTCACCTGACGAGGACCTACTCGACTCCGTCGCGACGGCGACCGACCGGTGCGCGTACCGGATCTGGGGCTTCGGCGTCGGCCCGGCCCTGGCCGGGCTGGTGCGCGCGGGCTCGGCGCTGAAACGGCCGGAGCTGGTCGACGGTGCCGCCGAGCGCGTCGCGCCGGCCCTGCATCGCGACCCCGACCCCACCGACCATCTCATCCCGGTCGAGGCGCTCGTCGAGCTGCGCCGCGAGATGGACGTGACGCCGGCGCTGGAACGCTTCCGCGCCGCCGTGCTCGACGCGACCCGACCCGTTCCTGGACGCCCGTGCGTCCACCGGCCCGACCTCCCCCGCTGGTCGTCGACGATCTGGGTCGACTGCATGCACACCGACGGCCCCGGCCTCGCCCTGCTCGGCGACACCACCGCCGCGGTGCGCGTCACCCGCGAGGCCGCCACCGCGCTGCAGCGTCCCGACGGGCTCTTCGACCACGGCTACGACGTCGCGACGGGCGAGGGCAACGGCGTCGCGTGGGGCCGCGGCCAGGGCTGGGCGCTGCTCGGTCTCGTCGGCACGCTCCTGCGGGCAACCGACGCCGAGCTCGCCGTGCGCCTGGAGATGCTCGTCACCGCGCTCGCCTCGGTCGAGTACGACGGTCACTGGCACACGGTCGTCGACCACGCCGCCGCCCCCGTCGAGATGTCGACCTCGGCCTACGTCGCGCTCGCCGTCGACGCCGCCGTCGACGCCGGGCTCGTCGACCCGTCGCACCGCGCCATGGCCGACCGCGCGCTGGCCGCGGCGGTCGACGCGACCGCGGACGGCGTCCTGCCGGTGTCGGACGCGACCCCCGTCGGTAAGGCCGAGGAGTACTACGACCGACCGCTCGGGTCGCATCCGTGGGGGCAGGGACCGCTGCTGCTCGCGCTACTCGACCGAGCGCAGGAGCTGAGGACCGAGCCGGAGGTAGGGGCCGCGACGCCCGTCGGACCGGGCAGGGCGTCACCGCGGCACCTGCCGGAGGTGAGCGACGAAGCGGGCGCGTGGAGGAACCGAGCGCAGGAGCTGAGGAACGAGCCGGAGGTAGGGGCCGCGACGCCCGTCGGACCCGGCAGGGCGTCACCGCGGCACCTGCCGGAGGTGAGCGACGAAGCGGGCGCGTGGAGGAACCGAGCGCAGGAGCTGAGGAACCGGGCCGAGAGGGAGGAACCGTGAGGGTCACCAGTGTCGAGACGTTCGCCCTGCGTGCGCAGCCGGCCGAGACGTACTGGGGTGCGCGCGCGTGGAGCACGGACACCGGCCTCGCACCCGTGACGTACCCGCCCGAGTCGCGGCGCAGGTACGTCTACTCGCCCACCATCGACGCGGCGCTCGTCCGCGTGGAAACCTCCGACGGTGTCGTCGGCTGGGGCGAGGCCAAGGCACCCGTCGCGGTCCGGGCGACCTGCGCGCTGATCGACGAGCTGCTCGCGCCGATCGTGGTCGGCACGCGTGTCGACGAGATCGCGGTGACGTGGGACCGCATGTACGCGGGCATGCGCGTACGCGGCCACGACTCCGGCTTCTGGCTGGAGGCGCTGTCCGGCGTCGACATCGCACTGTGGGACGCCTGGGCGCGCACGCTCGGACAGCCGCTGCACGCCCTGCTCGGCGGCCGGCAGCGTGACCGCGTGCCCGTGTACGCGTCCGGCGTGCCCGCCGCGTCCGCGGACTCGGGAGCCGACGGCCTCACGCAGGTCCGCGCGGAGGCGGAACGGTTGCGGGCGCGGGGATTCCACGCGGTGAAGGTCGCGATCGGCGTCGACCCCGCCCGCGACATCGAGTCGGTCGCCGCCGTGCGCGAGGTCTTCGGCGACCGCGCCCGCGTCTACGTCGACGCCGCGGGGCAGTACGACGTCCGCCAGGCGCTGTCGGTCGGGCGCGAGCTGGAACCGCTGGGCGTCGGCTTCTTCGAGATGCCCGTGCCACCGGAGCACCTCGACGCCTACGCCTCGCTCGCGGCCAAGCTGGACATCCCCCTGGCACTCGACTCGCTGGCCGGCCGCTACCGCGCGCTGGAGTTCCTCCGCCGCGAGGCGCTGCACGTCCTCCAGCCGGACGTCTGCCGCGCCGGCGGCGTCACCGAGGTCATGCGTATCGCCGCGCTTGCCGATGCGTTCGGTGCGCAGGCCACCCCGCACGTCAGTATCGGCTCCGCCGTGCACTTCGCCGCGAGCCTGCACTGCGCCGCGGCCATCCCGAACCTCGAGGTCATGGAGCACTGGATCGGCGACAACCCGCTCGGCACCCCGCTCGCCCCCGACCTCGCCCCGCCGACCGACGGCGCACTCGACGTCCCCCGCGGCCCCGGCCTCGGCATCACGGTGGACGAGAAGGCCGTGCGCCGGCTGGCGTCGTGAGCCGCGGGCACTAGGCTCGTGGCGTGGAGCTGATACACAAGGGCAAGGTCCGCGACGTCTACGCCGACGGCGACGACATCGTGCTGGTGGCCACCGACCGGATCTCCGTCTACGACGTCGTGCTGCCCACGCTCATACCCGACAAGGGCAGGATCCTCACCGCGCTGTCGCTGTGGTGGTTCGAGCGTCTCGCCGACGTGTTCCCCCACCATGTCCTGTCGGCGACCGACGTACCGGCGGAGTTCGCCGGACGCGCGGTGCGCTGCCGGCGTCTCACGATGCTGCCGTACGAGTTCATCGCGCGCGGCTACCTCGCCGGTCTCGGCCTGCGCGAGTACCAGGCGACCGGCACCATCTCCGGCGTCACGTTGCCCGCCGGTCTCGTCGAGGGGTCACGGCTGCCCGAGCCGATCTTCACGCCGACCACCAAGGCCGCACAGGGGCACGACGAGTTCGTCACGGCCGACGAGGTGGCCGCCGACCTCGGCGACGACCTGACCAGGCGGCTGTGCGACGCCACGCTGGCGATCTACCGGCAGGGCGCAGAGATCGCCGCCGAACGCGGGGTCGTCATCGCCGACACCAAGCTCGAGTTCGGCCGCGCGGACGACGGGTCGGTGGTCCTCGCCGACGAGCTGCTCACTCCCGACTCGTCCCGCTTCTGGCCGGCCGACAGGTGGGAGCCCGGACGTCCGCAGTACGCCATGGACAAGCAGGTCGTCCGCGAGTGGGCGTCGACACTCGACTGGGACCGGACGGATCCGGGCCCGAGCATGCCGCCGGAGATCATCGACGCGGCACAGCAGCGCTACGCCGACGTCTACGCGAGGATCACCGGCGAGCGCTGGACGTTCAGCTGAGGCGAGACGAACCTGGCTAGGGTGTGTCTGATCCGCCGCGGTGCAGGACCCTGCCGGCCTTGCGCCGGATCCGGCGGGCCAGGACGCGAACCAGGTTGCTCGCCTCGACCTCGTGGACCGGCCTGGCCTCCAGGCGCAGGGACTGCGGGTCGGTGGCGCCGCTGGCGAGGATGGCACCGAAGACCGCCTGCGCCGCCGCCTCGGGCGACAGC
>WHST01000165.1 GCA_009379955.1 Streptosporangiales bacterium
CCGCTTCGAACGCCGGCCAGCACGGTCGGTACCACGGTCGAGTTCGGACATGATCAGATCCTCCGGGAGAGGTCGGAGAACCCGTCGGATGTTGTCTGATAGACACGCCGATCTGCGTCACGAAGTCAGGCGCAAAACAGACGTTCACCGAGTAGCGCATCGAACCTCCTCACATCGTCGACGGCTGTCACAGCGGAATCCCTCATCACCGTCTCACCAGCCGCTGACTGCGAAAGCAACGAGGTCTGATCGACGGGCGTCCGCTCCCTGGTCAGGGGCGGGGGCGCGCCGGGCTGACCACGAAGTACGGCAGCAGCAGCTGGGTGAGCGGCCCGATGCCGAACGCGTACAGCACCGTGGTGGCGCCGAGCGGGCCGCCGAGGAGCCAGCCGACGAGCAGGACGCTTCCCTCGATCAGGGTGCGCACCAGGCGCACGGACCGGCCGGTCGTGCGGACCAGGCCGGTCATCAGGCCGTCGCGCGGTCCGGGACCGAGCCGGGTGCCGACGTACGCGGCCGTCGCGACCGCGTTGAGCACGATCCCGCCGACGGCGAACGCGATCCTGACCGCGAGGTGCGACGGCGGGTCGATCAGGGCGAGGGTCAGGTCGACCGTCACCGCGATGACCACCGGGTTGCTCACGGTGCCGAGCCCGGGCCACTGGCGCAGCGGGATCCACAGCAGCAGCACCACGAGCGACGTCAGGAAGACGATCGTGCCGAAGCTGAGCCCGGTGCGGTCGACCACGCCCTGGTGCAGGACGTCCCACGGCCCCAGCCCCAGCGTCGCGCGGATCATCAGGCCCATCGAGAACCCGTACAGCGCCAGGCCCACGTACAGCTGGACGAGCCGGCGCGGCAGCCTGCCCTCGCGAAGTTGGGCGAGCGGGGAGGCGAGGGTGAGGTCGGCGCGGAGGGTGCCCGCCGACTCGGGTGGCTCGGTCACGAGGCGGCCTCCGAAGCGAGCATCGCAGCGACGCGACGTGCGCACGGCGACCAGGTGGACACCGAGCGGGGAGCGGAGCGGAGGAGGCCGCCAGGAAACACAGTCACAGGAGCCACTTTGCCTCGTGATTGGCCTGGTGATCCATAGCCAGTTGGGTAATAGTGGACCCATGGCTGCCGAACGAGCGATCGGTCCGCGGCGGCTCGTCGAGCTCCTCGGCGGGCTGCACGGCGCCGGTCCGGTCTACACCCGGCTCGCCCGCGGGGTGGAGCACCTGCTGCTCGACGGGCGGGTGCCGCCGCGCAGCCGCGTGCCAAGCGAACGCTCCCTCGCCACGGCGCTCGGCGTCAGTCGCACGACCGTCGCGGGGGCGTACGCCGAGCTGCGCGCACGCGGCTACCTGGAGAGCCGGCGCGGGTCCGGCAGCCGCACCACCCTGCCGAGCACCCCGCTCGACGACGAGCCCGCGTTCCTCCCCAGCACCGACCAGCGCAGCATCGACCTCGCCTGCGCGACCGTCCCCGCGCTCGCGGGCTTCACCCGGGCGGTCGAGGCCGCGGTCACCGACCTGCCGCGCTACACCGCGCAGCACGGCTACCAGCCGCACGGCCTGCCCGAGCTCCGTCAGGCGCTCGCCGACAGGTACACCGAGCGCGGCCTGGCGACCGGGCCCGAGCAGGTCATCGTCACGTCCGGCGCCCTCGCGGCACTCGACCTCGCCCTGCACCACTTCACCGGTCCCGGCGACCGCGTCCTCTGCGAGCACCCGACCTACCCGAACGCGCTGCGCAGCATCGAGCTCGCCGGCGCACGCGCGGTGCCCACCGCGGTCGACCCGACCGGTTGGGACGTCGCGATGGTCGAGGCAACCGTCCGCCAGGCCAACCCGCGGCTGGCGTACCTCATCCCCGACTTCCACAACCCCACCGGGCACCTGATGGACGACGCCACGCGCCAGCGGCTCGCCCGCGCACTCGGCTCGTCGGGCACGCCGACCGTCGTCGACGAGACGATGGTCGAGCTGTCGCTCGACGTCGACGAGGACGACATGCCCAGGCCGTTCGCGGCGTACGCACGGTCGAGCGGCGCGCCCGTCCTGCTGCTCGGCAGCGCGGGCAAGTCGTTCTGGGGCGGGCTGTCCATCGGCTGGCTGCGCGTGCCGCGCTCGCTCGTCGACCCGCTGCTCGTCACCAGGGCAGGCCTCAGCACCAGTACGCCGGTGCTCGACCAGCTCGTCCTCACCCACCTGATGGCAGACCGGCACGCGATGCTCGTCCCGCGGCGCGCGGAGCTGCGGGCCCAGCGCGACCACCTCGCCGCCGCCCTGCGCCGCGACCTGCCCGACTGGGAGTTCCACCCGCCCGCCGGCGGGCTGACCCTGTGGTGCGCGCTCCCCCACCCGGTCACGACGGCGCTGACGGCGCTCGCCGCCCGGCAGGACGTCCTGCTCGCGCCCGGGCCGAGGTTCGGCATCGGCGCCTCGTTCGAACGGTTCCTGCGCCTGCCGTTCACGTTGCCCACGGACCAGATCGACGACGCCGTCGAGCGCATCGGCTGGGCCTACCACGCCGCCGCGGCCGGCAGCAGCCCGCAGGTGGAGACCTTCGTCGCGTAGCGCGATCTGCCAGCCCATGCCGGCGTGTCCGGGCTGTCCGGTGTTCGAGCGAACGTCGCGTCCGATACAAGCTGTCACGGCTCGTGTCGTTTCGGTGCCTCAACGCACAGAGGGTGTTTCCCAGGGACACTTTCGCGCGCACTATGGTCGCGATGAGCGCCCGCCCCCCAGTGCGCCCGCCCCGATGCGCGTACGTCCAGCATGTGGTCGCCGGCCCCGCCGACGTCGCTTCACACGCGCCGCGCGCCCGGCGGCGTTGCGTACTGACAGGGCATCCCGCTCGTCGGCCTCGCGACGAACGGAAGGCATAGGGCCGTGCGGATCCTCCATGTCAACAGGTACCTCCACCGTCGTGGCTTCGCGGACGCGTACGCCGAGGATCTCGCCCAGCTGCAGCACGTCGCCGGTCACGAGGTGACGTTCTTCGGGATGCGGCACCCGGCCAACCGCACCTACCAGTACGAGCGCAGCTTCCCGTCGCACGTCGAGCTCGACCCCGGCCGTGCCGGGCCCGTCGACAAGGTCAAGGGGGTCGGCCGCGCGACCTGGTCGCCGTCGGCGTCCCACGGAATGGACGACGTCCTCGCCGACTTCCAGCCCGATGTCGTGCACCTGCACGACGTGTACGGCGAGCTGTCGCCGTCGGTGCTGAGGCCGGTCGCGAAGCGCGGCATCCCCGCGATCATGACGCTGCACGACTACACCCTCGCGTGCCCGACGCACGAGCTGATGGACCACGGCACGCCGTGCACCGCCTGCATCACCGGCGGTCCGATGCAGGCGGTACGCCGCCGCTGCGGCAGCTCGCTCGCGCGCAGCACGGCCGCCGCGATCCGCACCTCGCTGCACCGCATGACCCACGCGTACGCGCCGGTGCACAGATTCCTGTGCCCCAGCTGGTTCCTCGCCGATGTGATGCGGTCGGCGAACGTCTTCCCGTACCGCCTGCACGTGCAGGAGTACTTCGTCGACACCGACGCGATCGTGCCCGGGCACCTGCCGGGTGACGACGCCGTCTACCACGGTCCGCTGACCCCTGACCGGGGAGTCGACGTGCTCGTCCGCGCCTGGCCGCAGGTGCCGGGCGGAGCCCACCTCCATGTCGTCGGCGACGGCCAGGAACGCGCGACGCTCGAGGCACTGGCGGAGGAGCTCGCGCCGGGCCGCGTGACGTTCCACGGGGAGCTCGACACGGCGAAGGCCCACGGCCTGATCCGCGGCGCCGTCTGCGTCGTATCTCCCTCGGTGGCGCACGACAGCCAGGCATCGTCGGTGCTCGAGGCGTTCGCGTGCGGACGCCCCGTCGTGGCCACGAGGCTCGGCGCCCTGCCCGAGGTGGTCGATCCGGGCATCGACGGCGAGCTCGTCGCACCCGGCGACCCGGCGGCCCTCGCGGACGCGATCGCGTCGCTGCTCGCGGCACCCGAGCGCGCGGCCGACATGGGCGACGCCGCCAGGGCCAAGGCCGAGCGCCGGTTCGCACCGGCCGTCCACGCCGACGCGATCGAGCATCACTACGAGGACGTGCGCGACCGCGTCCGCATCGGCGCCTGACCCATCGCACCGCCGCCCGTCCTGCTGGGTCGGGTCTCGGAGGCGACGGACCGTAGCCACCGGCTCACCTGCGCGCCGCGACGTGGGTGGACGACTACCGGGCTCTGGCAGTGTGATCACGGAACGGATGACGGCGCGACCGAGGAGGGTGATGGGCCCCGCTGACCCGCCCGTCTTCGTGGTCGGCGCTCCCCGTTCCGGTGCCTCGTTCCTCTACAAGCTGTTGTGCCTGCACCCCGACAGCACCTGGGTCTCCAACTGGGTCGGCCGCAGGCCGTACCTCGGCCCGCTGGCCTCGCTCAACCGCCTCGCCGCGCGCGCCCACCGGATGCGCCACTCTGCGTGGTTCCGTTCGGACGACCGCACACCGCTCGCGCGCGCGTTTCCGCGGCCCGTCGAGAGCGGGTCGCTGTTCTCGGCGTACGACGTGCCGGAGGCCAGCGACGCGGTCGAGGCGACGCGCAGGCAGACCTCGCTGCGCCGCGCCGTCGGCGACCTCGCGCGGTTCGGCGGCGGGCGGGTGTTCGTGAGCAGGCAGGCGGCACACGGCAGGCGGCTCCCGCTGCTCCACGCGATCTTCCCGCGGGCCAGGATCGTCGTCGTCCACCGCGACGGCCGGGCCGTCGCCGAGTCGCTGAGCCGTACCGACTGGTGGCCTGGCTCGCACGTCTGGTGGTTCGGCGACACCCCGCTCGCCTGGGAGGAGAAGGGCGGCGACCCCTGGGACCTGTGCGCCAGGCACTGGGTGCGCGAGGTCGAGGCGATCGAGCACGGCCTGGCTCGGCTGCCCTCGGCGGCGGTGCTGCACGTGCGCTACGAGGACTTCACCGCCGACCCGGCCGCGACGCTCGACGGAGTCGGCGAGTTCGTCGGCATGCCGGCCGGCCGCCGGTGGCGCCGGGCCGTCGGCCGGGTCGACCTGCCCGTCGCCGACGACGGCTGGCGGGCACGGCTCGGCAGCGCCGCCGCACGTGTCGAGGACGTCCAGGCCGGCTGGCTGCGCAAGTACGAGTACCTCAGCTGAGCAGCGGCCGCAGGTCCGTCGCGATCGCCTCGAGGTGCTCGGTCGTGTCGTTGATCGGCGTGAACAGGTAGCCGTCGACCCGCGGCAGTGACGCCGACTGCGCGCGGATGCGCTCGGCGATCTCCTCCGGCGTGCCGATGAGATACGTCGCCCGCGCGTCGTCGAAGTCCCCGGGGAAGTACCTGGCGAGCACGCGTTCGCAGGCGCGCCGCTCGGCGTCGTTCCTGACGATCGCGATCCAGTGCGCGTAGACGACGTCGATGTCGCCCGGGTCGCGACCGGCGGCGCCGGCGGCCTCCGCCACGACGTCCCAGCCCTGGGCGAGCTGCGCCGGATCGAGCTGACGCTTGTGCCCCGCCGAGTACGTCAGCGGCACCCACCCGTCGGCCACCCGGCCGACGCGTTCGAGCGCGCGCACCTGCGCGCCGCCGATCCTGCCCGACCAGGTGACGGCGTCGTCCGGCGCGAACGAGCCGAGCCAGACCGGCGGTCCCGGCCGCTGCACCGGCCTGGGCAGCACGGTGACGCCGTCGAGCGACCAGAAGTCGCCGTCCGCGGTGACGGGCTCGCCGGTCCACAGCCGCCTGGTGAGGTCGAGCCCCTCCTCCAGCTGCGCGCCGCGACGCCTGCGGTCGACCCCGAGCATCTGCAGCTCGGGCTCGCTCCAGCCGGAGCCGGCACCGAACACGAACCGCCCGCCCGACAGCACGTCGAGGCTCGCGGTGAGCTTGGCCATGACCGCCGGATGCCGGAACGGGACGACGGCGACGAGTGTCGCCAGGCGCAACCGCGTGGTGCGCGCACCGACCGCCGCGAGCATGAGGAACGGGTCGACCATCGTCGACTCGTACACCGAGAGCCCGCCCTTGCGCGCGGCGGCGAGCAACCGGTCGAGCACGAACAGCACGTCGTAGTCGAGCCGTTCCGCCTCGACGGCCCACTCGACGGCCTGCTGCGTCTGGCCGACCGCGTCGTCGCCGAGCCACGTGGGCGGCCGGACGCCGAAGTATGGCTTCCTCATCCGTCCGCCCACTTCTGGTACAGGCGCAGCAGGGCGACGATGTCGTCGTCGGCGAGGCCCTCGGCGAGCGCGAGCGCGTACATCTGGCGCGCCGTGGCGGCGGACGGCGCGGGCACGCCCACCTGGCGGGCGAGCTCCAGGCCGAGACCGAGGTCCTTCTCCCCCAGGCGCATCGTGAACCCCGGCGAGAAGTCGCCGGTCAGCGCCTTGGGGAACCGCTTGGTGAAGTGGTGCGAACGCCCGCCGCTCACCGACAGGACGTCGTACAGCCGCTGCGGGTCCATGCCCGCCGCGACGCCGACGGCGAACGCCTCGGCCGCGACGAGCACGTTGCCCATCGACATCAGGTTGTTGACGAGCTTGACGACCTTCCCCGTGCCGACCGGGCCGGTGTGCGAGACCGAGCCGACGTCCTCGAGCAGCGGGCGTGCCGCCTCGAGATCGTCGTCGGCCGCGCCGACGATCAGCGACAGCGTGCCGTCGCGCGCCTCGGCGGGACCGCCGCTCACGGCGCAGTCGAGCACCCGCAGGTCGACCTCGCGGGCGGATGCGGCGACGTCGCGCATCGTCTCGGGGTCGATCGTGCTCAGCTCCACCGCGAACGAGCCGGGCGCGGCGCACGCGACGAGGCCGTCGTCACCCGTCCACACCGACCGCACCACCCTGGCATCGGGCAGGCTCGTGACGATCGCGGCAGCGCCCGACACCGCGTCGGCGAACACGCCGGTCACCCGCGCGCCGGCGTCGGCCGCGCGACCGCGTGCCGCCGGGTCGAGGTCGAAGCCGACCACGTCGTGTCCCTTGTCGACGAGGTTGGCCGCGACCGACCCGCCGATGTTGCCGAGCCCGACGACGCACACCGGGTCGATGCTGCTGGCCATCAGTCCGTCCTCTCCTTACGCGACGCGTACCGCGACGCCGTCGAGCCCGTCGACCGCGTCGAACCTGCGGAGCACGTCGGGATCGTGCCCGGGGACGACGAGGTCGGGCGTGCTCGCCAGCGCGCGCATCGCGTCGAACGTGTCGTACATCGCCGGCAGCTCGGTGAAGATGCCGAACGGCGCGTCGTTCTCGACGTTGCCGTAGAGGTGGGTCGCGTCCGCGGCGAGCACGACGGTGCCCTTCGCGGTCTCGACGCTCACGACCTGCAGCCCCGCGGTGTGCCCGCCCATGTGGTGCACGCGCACGCCGGGCACCAGCTCGTGCTCGCCGTCGACGAACAGCATCCGGCCGTCGAGACCGAACCTGACGAGCCGCTCGATGTCGTCGCGCTCGATCAGCCGGCGGAACTCCTTGCGCCACGCGTACTTCCCGGTCCAGAAGGCCATCTCGCGCTCCTGCACGACGAACCGCGCGTCGCCGAACGCCTCGACGTCACCGACGTGGTCGTAGTGGAAGTGCGACAGCACGACGTACGGCACCGACGCGCAGTCGGTGTCGAGCAGCGCGAGCGCTTCCGACGGCGCGCGGAAGTGCGTGCGCTTGCGTCGTGCGGCCGTCTCCGCGGTGAACCCCGCGTCGACGACGATGTCCTGGTCGGGTGAGCGGACGAGCCAGACGTAGTAGTCGAGCTGCATCGGCTCGTCGCGCGGCTCGGCCGCGGAACCGTGGAAGTACTCCCCGCGCGAGCCGTGCGGGTGCTCGGCGAACTTGACCGCGTAGACCTCGTGCATCCTTACCGCTCCCTTCGTGCGGCGCTCGTGCCGGCGATGCGGCCGAACACCGCGCCGCGCACGAGTCCCGCGCCGCCCGGGTAGTTGTGGTGGAAGAACTCCCCCGCGATCTCGCCGGTCGCGTACAGGCCGGGCATCGCGCGTCCCTCGGTGTCGAGCACGCGCGCGTCACCGTCGATCTTCAGCCCGCCGTAGGTGAACGTGATGCCGCACGTCACCGGGTACGCGACGAACGGCGGCTCGTCGATCGCCTGCGCCCAGTTCGACTTGCGCGGCTGGCCCGCCGGCTCGGCCGCCACGCCGTCGAGTGTGAACGGGTCGAACCGGTCGACCGCGTCGGGCGCGACGGACGCGTTGTAGGCGTCCAGCGTCTCGACCAGCCGTCCGGCCGGCACGTCGAGCCGCTCGGCCAGCTCCTCGACGGTGGCGGCCTGCACCGGCGTGCCGGTGCGGTACCTCGGCTCGAGCAGGTGCAGTGTCTTCTGGTCGAACACCTGGTACGCGACGCCCTCCGGCTGCGCGAGGATCGCGCTGCCGGTCTTGGCGTAGATGAGCCAGACCTGGTCCTCGCCCTCGTCCACGAACCGCTCCGCCCCGCGGTTCACGAGCACGGCGTAGGGGAACGAGTAGCGGCTGAGCTTGTCGGTGAGGCGGAGGTCGCCGACCGGCGGGTGCGCGGCGTCCTGCGGGCTCGCGTGGCAGCCGCCCCAGTGGCCCGCGGGCTGGGCGCCACTGAGCAGCGCCTGGGTGAGCATCGTCCCCATGTTGAACCTGGTGCCGCGCACCTTGACGAGGTCCCAGCCAGGTCCGAGGTAGCGCAGCCGCATCTCAGGGTTGGCCTCGAAGCCGCCGCTCGCGAGGACGACCGTGCCGCGTACCTCCTCCACATGGTCGCGGTGCCGCACCGCGACACCGTCGACCGTGGACCCGCGGGTCAGCAGGCCCGCGGCCGGCGACTCGTACCTGACCTCGATGCCCGCGCTCTCGACCGCGGCGTAGAGGCGTTCGACGAGCCCCACGCCTTCGCCCCGCGCGCGGATCGCGCCACCCGGCGGCAGCTCGTAGACACGGTCGATCTTGTCGAGGTCGAACAGCTTGTCGGCCGTGAGCTCCCATTCGACGCCGCGCTGCCGCATCCATTCGAGGGTCTCGTACGAGCCGTCGACGACCGTGTGCACGAGGTCGAGCGGCGGGCGTCCCGCCGACGTCGAGAGCCAGTCGTCGATGTACCGCTCGCGCGGGTACGGCGCCACCGCCACCTTGTCGAGGTACCGCTCGTTCGACTCGTGCAGCAGGGGCCGGATCGAGTCGAGACCCTGGTGTGCCGTGCGGAAGATGCCGCCGGAGAACCTGCTGTTCCCGCCGCGCTCCTCCTCCGGTGCCGCCTCGAGCACGACGACGCGGGCGCCTTGTTCGTGCGCGGTGAGCGCGGCGACCAGGCCGGCGTTGCCCGCTCCTACGACGACGACATCGGCTTCGGTCGTGGACAACCGTGCTCCTTCTTCCTAGGTGGTCGGCGCGGGGCGGGTCCCCGCGTCCGGTCGGCTCGACGTCCGCACGTCGTCGAGCTGCAGGCGGGAGGTCTCGGGCGCGAGGTACGCGGCGAGCGCGCTGATCAGCGCGACCAAGGCCATGTAGCCGGCGAACAGCCACGGCCGGCCGCCGAGCGCGGCCACGAGAGCCGTCGCGATGATCGGCAGCGGGCCGCCGAACAGCGCTCCCGCGACCTGGTAGCCGAGCGAGAGGCCGGTGTACCTGACCGACGTCGGGAAGAGCTCGGAGAAGAAGCTCGCCTGCGTCCCGTACACCGCGGAGTGGCCGACGCCGAGGCAGACGGCGATGCCGACGAACAGCAGCACCGGGTTGCCGGTGTCGGCGAGCAGGAAGAACGGGAAGGCGCACAGCGCGAGGAACAGCAGGCCGATGATGTAGACGGGCCGCCGGCCGACGTGGTCGGACAGCAACGCGAACGCGGGCAGCGTGAAGGTCTCGACGAGCGCGGCGACACTGACCGCGACGAGCACCGTGCTGCTCGAGAACTCCAGCTGCGTCGTCGCGTACGCGAGGATGAACGTGGCGAACGTGTAGAAGTACGTGTTCGGCGCGATGTGCGCGGCGATGAGGATCAGCAGCCGCCGCGGGTGGCGCTGCAGCACCTCGAAGAGCGGCACGCGCACGACCGCCTGCTGCTCCTTCGCGTCGACGAACGCCGGGCTCTCGACGATCTTCAGCCGGATCACGAGACCGACGACCACGAGGACGAAGCTCAGCAGGAACGGGATACGCCAGCCCCAGGCGAGGAAGGCCTCCTCGGACATCGTCGTGAAGGCGTAGAACACGGCGGTGCCGAGCACGAGTCCGCCCGGCACGCCCATCTGCGGCCAAGCCGCGCCGAGCCCGCGCCTGCCCTCACGTGCGTGCTCGACCGCCATCACCACGGCGCCGCCGTACTCGCCGCCGACGGCGAGCCCCTGGATGATCCGCAGCACCACGAGCAGGATCGGCGCCGACACACCGACCGCCGCGTACGTCGGCAGCACGCCGACGAGCATGGTCGCGACGCCCATCCCCACGACGGTGATGACGAGCATCGTCTTGCGGCTGACCCGGTCACCGAAGTGGCCCGCGAGCACCCCGCCCACCGGACGCGCGAGCCAGCCGGTCGCGAACGTCGCGAACGCCAGCAGCGTGCCCGCGGTCGGCGAGAACCCGGGGAAGAAGAGCTTGTTGAGGACGAGCGCGGCGGCGGTGCCGTAGACGAAGAAGTCGTACCACTCCACCGTCGTGCCGATCAGGGTCGCTACCGCGACTCGACGGCTCTGGCGAGACATGGTTACCTCCCGGCGTGCGGGTGCGTGCTCCCCCGGTTCTGGTCTCCTGTCAGGTGCGGATCGAGAACGGGTCGCGGGCGGCTCCGGAGTAGTCGATCATCACGTTCTGCACGTACGTGTACTCCAGCAGCGCGTCCTCGCCGCGCTCGCGGCCGTACCCGCTGCGCTTGGTGCCGCCGAACGGCGCCTGCGCCGCGTTGGTGCGGTACGTGTTGACCCACACCGAGCCCGTCTCGAGCTGCTCGACCACCCGGTGCGCCCGGTCGATGTCCCTCGTCCACACCCCGGCGGCGAGCCCGTACTCGACGCTGTTCGCGATCTCGACGGCCTCCTGCTCCTCGGCGAACGGGATGATCGACAGCACGGGCCCGAAGATCTCCTCGTACGCGATGCGCATGTCGGGCGTGACGTCGGCGAAGACCGTGGGCCGGATGAAGAGCCCGTTCCCGAGACCGTCGCCCTTCGCGGCCTCCCCGCCCGCGAGCAGGCGTCCGCCCTCGTCGCGGCCGGCGGCGATGAGGCCGAGGATCCGGTCGAACTGCGGGCGGTTGGCGACCGGCCCCATCTCGGTGTCGGGGTCGAGCGGGTCGCCGAGCCTGATCCGCCCGGCCCGCGCGGCGACCTCCTCGACCACCCGGTCGTACACGCCGCGCTGGACGAGCAGGCGCGACCCGGCGATGCAGGTCTGGCCCGCCGCGGCGAAGATGCCCGCGATCGCACCGACGACGGCGCGGTCGACGTCGGCGTCGTCGAAGATGATGTTCGGGGACTTGCCGCCGAGCTCCAGGGTGAGCGGCACGAGGCGGCGGCTGGCGTTCTCGGCCACCCGCGCGCCGGTGGACGTGCCGCCGGTGAAGCTGATCTTGTCGATGTCCGGGTGGCTCGTGAGTGCGTCGCCCACCTCGCCGGCGCCCGCCACGACGTTGACGACGCCCGGCGGCAGGCCGGCCTCGACGGCGAGTCGGCCGAACTCGCACGTGGTGACCGACGCGTGCTCCGACGGCTTGACGACGACGGTGTTGCCCGCGGCGAGCGCGGCGGGCAGCTTGTTGGCGAGCAGCGCGATCGGCGAGTTCCAGGCGGTGACGATGGCGGCGACGCCGAACGGCTTGCGCCGGGTGAAGTCGAACATCCCCGGCCGGTCGAGCGGGATGGTGCGACCGTAGATCTTGTCGGCGTACCCGGCGAAGAACCTGAGGTTGCGCGACGCGAAGCCCATCTGGTTGCGGGTCTCGCGGATCACCTTGCCGTTGTCGGTCGACTCCAGGCGCGCCATCTCGTCGGCCTCGCCGTCGAGCGCGTCGGCGAGGGCGTTCATCAGGCGGGCGCGCTCCACGCCTGGCGTGTTCCGCCAGGTCTCGCCGAACGCCCGGCGCGCCGCGTCGACCGCCGTGCCGACGTCGTCGACGGACGCCTGCGCCACGGTCGCCCACGCCTCGCCCGTGTACGGGTTGGAGGTCTCGAACCGCGCGTCGCCGTCCACCAGCCGGCCGTCGACCACCATCGGCGCGTGCCGCACTCGCCTCACCCCTTCGGCATTGGATGCAGTTTGCACCCAATCCCGGAGGCCTGTAAAGAACACCAGGTGAGGGCCAGGTTCCCACCGGGCCCTGTTGCTCCCGTTGATCACGTTCATTCGAAAAGAGCGGCGGCCAGGGACCCCGTGAGGGGCACCCTCACCGCGCCAGGACACGGTGAGGGTGCCCCTCACGGGCCTGGCCGTGGCGCGTGCCTGAGGCGAATGATCATGTTCAGTTGGTGAACACGTCCTTCCCATGGCCCATGCGCCATGGGAAGGACGTACTCACCATGGGAAGCCGGCGCACCGGCCACGACTAGGGACCCAGCGGGGGGTGGTGGTCACCTTTCACCCGTAGGGGATGGCCCGCCAGGGTCCTCC
>WHST01000166.1 GCA_009379955.1 Streptosporangiales bacterium
AACCGGCGCCCACCCCAGGCGACAACCGGGCCACCGCCCTACCCCCCACCCCGCAAACACCTCAACCACACCCCACAACACCCCACCACGGCCACACCACCACCCCACGTGAACAATCGAGGTTAACGTGATCAACAGGGATAGCGCCGCGGGTCAGCGGTCAGCCGCCGGCGCCGCCGGACTTGCGGTCGCCCGCACCGGCGCCGGCGAGCCTCATCTGCTCGCGCTCGGCCGACGTCGCGATGAGGCCGGCGGGCGCGACGATGGTGGACTCGACGTACTCCGCCTCGGCCATCGGCAGCGGTTCGCGGAGCCTGATCGCCTTGATCCAGACGCGTATCGAGTCGACGATGACGATGATGATGAGGATGGCGAAGAGGGCGGCGAGCACGCCGTCGACCGTGGAGTTCGTGACGACCCGCTGCATGTCGTCGAGGGACTTCGCCGGCGCCAGCACCTCGTTCTGCTGGAGCGCCTCGGCATAACGGGCGCGCTGGGAGAAGAAGCCGAGCCTCGGGTCCGCCGAGAACACCTTCTGCCAGCTGGCGGTCAGCGTGACGGCGGCGTCCCAGGCGAGCGGGACGCCCGTCACCCACGCCCACTTGAGCCGACCGCTCTTGATCAACAGGGTGGTGGCGACGGCGAGGGCGATCGCGGCCAGCAGCTGGTTGGCGATGCCGAACAGCGGGAACAGCTGGTTGATGCCGCCGAGGGGGTCGGTGACGCCCTGGTAGAGGAAGTAGCCCCAGGCCGCGACGACGACGGCGCTGGTGGCGGCGAGTCCCGGCCACCAGCTGACGCGGGAGAGCGGCTTCCAGATGTTGCCCAGTGTGTCCTGCAGCATGAACCTGCCGACCCGGGTGCCCGCGTCGACCGTGGTGAGGATGAACAGGGCCTCGAACATGATCGCGAAGTGGTACCAGAACGCCTTCAGTGCGGCGCCGCCGAACAGGCCGGAGAAGATCTCCGACATGCCGATCGCCAGGGTGGGCGCACCTCCGGTGCGCGCGATGAGGGTCTCCTCCTGCACCGCGGCCGCCGCGGCCTGTAACTGTTCCGGCGTGATGGAGAACCCGAGCCCGGTGACGGCCTCGGCCGCCGACTGGACCGTGGCGCCGACCACCCCCGCGGGGGCGTTCATCGCGAAGTAGAGGCCGGGCGTCAGGACCGAGGCGGCGATCATCGCCATGACGGCGACGAACGACTCCATCAGCATGCCGCCGTAGCCGATCATCCTGACCTGCGACTCCTTCTGGATCATCTTCGGAGTCGTGCCGGACGAGATCAGCGCGTGGAACCCGGACAGGGCGCCGCAGGCGATGGTGATGAACACGAACGGGAACAGCGACCCGGCGAACACCGGGCCCTGACCGTTGAACGCGAACTCGGTGAACGCGGTGTTCTGCATGCCCGGCAGGGTGAACGCGACGCCGAGGGCGAGCAGCACGATCGTGCCGATCTTCATGAACGTCGACAGGTAGTCGCGCGGGGCGAGGAGCATCCACACCGGGAGCACCGCGGCCACGAAGCCGTACGCGATCAGCCAGAGTGTCAGCGCCTGTGGGCTCAGGGTGAACGTGTCGGCCAGGGCAGAGTCGGCGACCCAGCCGCCGGAGATGATCGCGAGCAGGAGCAGCAGGACGCCGATGACCGACACCTCGATGACCTTGCCCGGGCGCAGCTTGCGCAGGTAGAGGCCCATGAAGAGGGCGATCGGGATGGTCATGGCGAGGGAGAACGTGCCCCACGGCGACGCGGCGAGCGCGTTCACGACGACGAGCGCGAGCACCGCGAGCAGGATGATCATGATGACGAAGACCGCGACCAGCGCGGCGATGCCGCCGACCGGTCCGATCTCGTCGCGTGCCATCTGGCCCAGGCTCTTGCCGTTGCGCCGCATCGAGAAGAACAGGATGATCATGTCCTGCACCGCGCCGGCGAAGATCACGCCGACGACGATCCAGATGGTGCCGGGCAGGTAGCCCATCTGCGCCGCGAGGACGGGACCGACGAGGGGGCCGGCCCCGGCGATGGCGGCGAAGTGGTGGCCGAACAGCACCCGCCGGTCGGTCGGGTGGAAGTCCATGCTGTTGTCTAGACGCTCCGCCGGTGTCGCGCGGCGGTCGTCGACGCGCAGCACATGCTTGACGAGGAACCTGGCGTAGAAGCGGTACGCGATGGCGTACGAGCCGAGGGCGGCCGCCAGCAGCCACACGGCGTTGACGTTCTCACCGCGCGCGAGCGCGAGCACACCCCATCCGGCGGCACCGACGAGGGCGACGGCGGTCCAGATGAGCACCGAGCGCAGGTTCAAGCGACTCATGGGACTCCTTCGGGGGGTGAGTGACGGCTGCGTTCCATGTGACTGTCCAGGCGCCCCATGCAGGCCCGAAGCCCGGCGTCGGGGGGCAGGTCGGTGGTGAAGTGGCGCACCTTCAGGATCCGCCGGCAGTCGACGGTCACGTCGACCGCGGCGAGATGTGCCCAGGCGGTCGGGTGCACGTAGACCGACTGGTCGGGCTCGGCGTCGGCCGGACGCGTGCGCCGGGGCAGGCGCCGCTTCTGGATCGGGCGTACCGAGAACTCGCCGGCGTCGGCGCAGCACAGACCGGTGACATGCCAGTCGATGAAGACGACCTCGTCGGGCCGCAGGGCGGTCCGCGCCATCGCGGTCAGCCTGATCATCGTGGCTCCACTTCCTGCCGGCGCGGTCACCCGAACCGACTCAGCCGGATCGTACTCAGGAAATGCTCACGGCGACAGCGGTACGCGATCACGAATCGTCGAAACGGTCGGAGCGATGTCGTCACCGGTCGCCGCCGGACGACGACCGGTAGGACGTGTCTCAGATCACGAGAAGCTAGGGCACTAGGCGTGGGTGACGCGGATCTTCGACTGCTTGTGGGGAAGCTGCTCCCAGTCGTCCATGAACCGCGCGGAGAGCCCGTGCTTCGCGGCGAGCGCGACGAGGGTCTCGGTGCGGTAGTAGAAGTCCTCGCGGAGGACGTGGTGCTCGGCCCCGTCGGTGCGGTCGAAGGTGAAGTCGAAGAAGCCGTCGGGTGCCATGATCCGCCCGACGTGCGCGAAGCACTCGTCGATCACGCCGATCGGCGAGTGGGAGAAGACGCTGTGCGCGTGGATCACGTCGAACCGCGCGTCGGGGAGGAACGTGAGGCGCAGGTCGTTGACCGGCGTCAGGTGCGGCAGCTTCGCGCGCAGGTCGACCCCGGTCAGGGTGTCCGAGTCGCCCAGGGTGGACTGGCCGGCGAGCAGGATGTCGAGGGAGATGTCGACGCCGTAGTAGTGGCCGACGTCGAGATAGTCGATGAAGCGCCAGCCGGCACGGAGGTTGCCGCACCCGATCTCGAGCATGTGGTGCCGGGGCCGCAGCCCGTGACCGACGAGGTAGTCGAACTGCATCTTCCCGAGGGCGAGCCACCGCTCGTGGGTCGCGGTGCCGACGGCGCCGTACGGGCTCCTGCCGGCGTCGGAGTGCATGACCGCGCGGTAGTAGCTGACGTGGTCACGCGACCTGAGCCGGAGGATCTGGTCGCGGCACAGCCGGCGCAGGTACGAGGGGACGCGATCGGGGTGTTTCGCCGCGTAGCGCACCTTGTAGGCCAGGCTTGCCCGATTCTTCACTTTCCTGCTCCAAAGTCGGCTCCGGGTCACGGTAAGTGGTCCCGCACCCTATCCCGAGTGTGCCGAGCTTCACGTCATGGCGTCCGGCATCGCTGCCTACAGTGGAAGGGAATCGACTGAGCACTCGTCCACGGGGGAGCAACACGTGTCCGACGCGCGCCCGTCTCCGGCGGCGGCTGCCCTGCGACGTCTCGGTCTCGACGACAACCCGTTGCGCCGGCGCAGCGACCGGCTGCAGACGCGGGCACGGCTGGTCCTCGGTGCGCTCTTCCTCCTCGGCTGTGTCGTCGCGGCGTTGGTCGGCCGCGCCGCTTATGGGCAGGAGACGTTCGCCGCGGAGCGCGACGCGCGGACGGGCTACCAGGCGACCGGCCGGGTGCTCTCGACCTCGACGTCGACCGCCGACCCGCAGACCGGCGCGACGCAGCGGGTCGTGCGGGTGGCATGGCAGGACGGCGACGGTCGCGACCACCGCCAGCACCTGGTGCTGCCGATCGGCCGGAAGGTGACGTCGTCGATCGACGTCTGGGTCGACTCCCGTGGCCGCGCGTCGCTCACCCGCCCGCCGGAGAGCCGGACGGTCGCCTCCGGCATCGGCGCCGCGATGCTGTTCCTCTTCACCCAGACCCTGGTGCTGTGGAGCGCCTACGGCATCGTCGTCGTGCTGCTCAACCGCCGGCGCTCGAGGGCCTGGCAGCGTGAGTGGCGCCTCGTCGAGCCCGACTGGCGCCGCCGCGTCCTCTGACGCTCGCGCTCACATCCTTGAGATGTGGGCTTCGGCCGGAACATCATATTCCCCGACAGGCCTTCTACCTGCGAAAACGTGGGAGGCGGCCCTGTGGCTTACTGGTCCTAGACAGGCATCCTTCCGAATCTCCTCCGTCACCTGCGTCATTGTGACATCATCCGGGAGCATGTACGGGGAGCATGCGGTAGCCAGCCTCCTGTTGGACGAGGCGAACCCACGGTTCAGCGAGCCGGCGAGCAGTCAACGCGAGGCGCTGAACAAACTGCTAGCTGACGCGCCGCAGAAGCTGTTGAAGTTGGCTGAAGACATCGCGACTGAGAGTTCGGTTAACCCGACTGAACTACCTGTCTGTGTTGATGAGAACGACGGCCTGGTCGTCATCGAAGGCAACAGGCGGCTCGCTGCGCTCAAGCTCTTGCGGAACCCGGGGTTGGCGGACGAGCATGGGTACTCAGCAAGACTGAAGACCATCGCCACGAGCGGAACCGGGCCTGACACGGTGTTCTGTTACACCGCCCCCAATCGCGAGGCGGCTAGGCACTGGATCGAGCTTCGACATACTGGTGAGAACGACGGCATCGGGGTTGTCGAGTGGCAGGCATGGCAGTCCAATAACTTCCGACGTCGAAAAGGGACCCAGGCGGACCGAGCGACAGTCTTCTGCAGTGCTGTCGCAGCAGACTTCCCCACCGAGGCCGAACTACTGGCGGACATCGAGACGGTCCGCAGGGAACGACTGACGACCCTTGGCCGGCTGGTTGCGGATCCTGAGGTGCGCCGGAGCTTCGGATTTGACTTCGTGGACGACAGGGTCGAGTTCCACTTCGACCGTGAGCACATCTTCGCGGGGATGCAGCAGATCTTCGGTGACCTTGCGGGCGAAGTTGGTGTCTCGCAGATCAAGAGCAAGCAGCAGCGAGCTGTCTATATCAAGAAGGCCGCGGAGGCCAAAGCATTGCCCCCCAGAGAGCAACGACGTCCGAGCCCACGTCAGCCAGGTGCCGCTGGTGACGGATCAGCTTCAACCCGCACGTTGGGCTCAAATGGCATCCCAGCCAAGGTGACGCGTCGAACGATGCCGCGGGAAGAGTCGACCATCTTCAAAGGGCTAAAATTGCGGCATGTCGACATACGGACCTCGAAGCTCCTGGTTCAAGCGCAGACCATTGATGTCACCACCGCATCGGCAGTTGCAGCTGTCATGCTGCGCGTCGTCTTGGAACTTACGGTGACGGAATGTGTCACGAGACTGGGTCTGGGCACTGCGGACGATCGGCTCAAGAAGAAGATCGCAACCGTACTCAGGAGGCTGGATCCCAATATCGAGAACCCTCGCAGGAGAGATGTCGACCTGGCGACGGCCTGGATCCGAAGCCAGGACGACGCGAGCGGTGTAGCCGTGCAGGCTCTTCACGCGTTCGTCCACAACGTTATGGCGCATCCGACCGTGGGTGAGGTGCGGGAGCTGAGTAAGACATTCAGGCCGATGATGGAGAAGACGGATGAGCTGTTGGGTTCAGCTAGCCCGTGAGATACCTGAGCCCACTTCGCTACCCCGGCGGCAAGGGGCGGCTCGCACCGTTTGTTGCGGATCTCATCAGATCGCAGTCTCGCCGTCCCGCGGAGTACGCTGAGCCATTCGCCGGTGGCGCTGGGGCTGCGCTAAGGTTGCTGGTTGACGAGCACGTACGCCGGGTCCACATCAACGACCTCAACCCGGGAATAGCCGCGTTCTGGCGATGTGTCTTCTTCGACACCGAACTATTCGCCAAGTGGATTGAGTGTAAGGAAGTAACTCTCGATGCGTGGCATGAGCATCGGGCCACGTACGAGTCGCCGCACGGCAAGTCCGACATCGAGATCGGGTTCGCCGCGTTTTTTCTCAACCGATGCAATCGCTCCGGAATCCTCAACGCTCGGCCGATTGGGGGTCTTGAGCAAGAAGGAAGATGGAAGATCGACGCACGATTCAATCGTGAGAATCTTGCGCATCGTGTGCGCTCCCTCGGGCAGTATCATCGGCGCGTGCGCGTGACGCAGCTCGACGCTCGAGATTTCCTCGATTCGCTCGACGCGTCGATCGAAGAGGTCCTGGTTTACGTCGATCCTCCGTATCTCGTGCAGGGCGACGCCCTCTACATGGACTCACTCAGCGAAGAGGATCACGCTGCGCTGGCATCCCAGCTACGTCGGAGCAACCTGCAATGGTTCTTGACCTACGATGCGCACGAGCGCGTGACGAGCGAACTCTACTCGGGGCTGCGCACGGTCCAGTTCAACATCGCTCATACGGCTCAGGTTCAGCACGTTGGATCTGAATATGCTGTATTTGGCGACTCCTTGACCATCCCGGCAGTGGATCTCGTTCCGAGAGGCCAGACCCGCTGGATCACAGCCTGACGGCGTGCAGCCCAATCTCTCAGGCTAGCCGGAAAGAGCGCCGCGGCTAGGAACGTGGGCGCCGCCGCGTCCTCTGACGCCGTACGGCTCTACGCCTGGTCGCGGGCGATCGGGGCGACGATGCACTCCTCCGGGATGCCGAAGCCGTCGACGAGCAGGCGCGCGGACGGGCGGAGCTCGGCGCAGAGGTCGCCCACGGCGCGCGTCACGGCCTTGGCGCGTTCCGGGGAGAGCCGGTTGTGCTCGAGGTACCAGGCGCGCGACGCCTCGATGGTCGAGAGCGCGTGCAGGCCGCAGACCTTGCCCAGCAACGCCTTCACCGCGGGGTCGGTGCAGCGCTCGATCGCGGTGACGAACGCCTCGAGCACGAGCCTGTCGACGTGGGTGCGCGCCGCGAGCAGCACGTGGTCCTGGGCGTCGTTGAAGGCGTCGAACGGGCTCGTGCCGCCGTCGACGCCGGCCTTCAGCCGGCGGGCGAGTCCCGCGACGACGTGCCTCTCGCGCCAGGTGAGGAGCTCCAGGTGGTACCCGTGGTCGCGCAGGTCGCGGTCGCCGCCGGGGAGCGCGTCGAGGATCCGCTGGGTCAGCGGGCGTACGGCCGTCGCCTCGAGGACGGACTCCAGCACCTGGCCCGCGACGAAGCGCACCATGCCGCGGGTGTCGAGGTCACCGAACTCGTCGCGGTACCCGGTCAGCAGGCCCTTGGCCACGAGCTGCAGCAGCACCGTGTTGTCGCCCTCGAACGTCGTGAAGACGTCGGTGTCGGCCTTCAGGCTCGCGAGCTGGTTCTCCGACATGTAACCCGCACCGCCGCATGCCTCGCGGCAGGTCTGGATCGTCCGGGTCGCGTGCCAGGTCGCGAGCGCCTTGACGCCGGCGGCGTCGGACTCGAGCTCGCGGTGGTCGCCGTCGTGGTCGGAGGCGAGGGCGGCGTCGAGCGCCCCGACGAGCTCCTCCTGCGCGAAGTGCATCGCGTACGTCGTGGCGATCGCGGGCAGCAGGCGTCGCTGGTGCTGCCGGTAGTCGAGCAGCAGGATCTCGTCGCCGTCGGGGCCGGCGAACTGGCGCCTCCGCTCGGCGTACCTGACGGCGATCGTGAGTGCCATCTCGGCGGCGTTCACCGCGCCGCCGGCGATGCTGACGCGACCCTGGATCAGGGTGCCGAGCATCGTGAAGAACCGGCGGCCCTCGCTCTCGATCGGGCTAGAGTACGTGCCGTCGGGCGCGACCTCGGCGTACCTGTTCAGCAGGGCCGTTCGCGGCACGCGTACCTCGTCGAACCACAGCCGGCCGTTGTCGACGCCGTTGAGGCCGGCCTTCCTGCCGCAGTCCTCGATCCGCACGCCCGGCCACGCGTCGCCGTCCGAGGTGCGGATCGGGACGAGCAGCGCGTGCACGCCGTGGGACGTGCCGAGGGTCGACAGCTGCGCGAACACGACGGCCATCCGGCCGTCGCGCGCCGCGTTGCCGATGTAGTCCTTGCGTGCCAGGTCGCCCGGGGTGTGGACGACGAACTCCTCGGTGTCCGGGTCGTACGTCGCCGTCGTCCGCAGCGACTGCACGTCGGAGCCATGTCCGGTCTCCGTCATCGCGAAGCAGCCGGGCAGGTCCATCGACAGGATCTGCCGCAGGTACTCGTCGTGGTGCCGCTGCGTACCGAGGAGGAGCACCGAGCCGCCGAACAGTCCCCACTGCACGCCGCACTTGACCAGGAGTGACAGGTCGGTGAACGCCATCATCGAGAAGCTGGTGATCCAGCCGCCGATGTCGTCGGCGCCTCCGTACGCCGAGGGGAAGCCGAGGGACGGGCCAGGTGTCTTCGCCAGAGCCCGGGCCAGTCCGGTCACGCGGGTCCGGTGGGTCTCGGTGTCGAGGCCGTACACCGGGCGGAACTCCGGGCTCCCGATCTGCTCGCGCGTCAGCGCACGGACGGCGGCCCATTGCCCGTCGAGGACGTCGCGAAGCGCGCCGGTCGCCGGCGCCTCCTCACCGGCCGTCATCGGCACCCCCTGTTCCCCCGGCCACTGTCGATGTTGCAGGGATGACGGTACGGTACGGAAACCTCAGCTCAAGGAGGGCACGCACTGTCATGTCCGAGCCGCTACGCCGTGCGGTGATCGTCGGTGGCAACCGCATCCCGTTCGCACGGGCGAATGGACCCTACGCACACGCGTCCAACCAGGACATGCTGACGGCCGCGCTCGACGGGCTCGTCGCGCGGTTCGGCCTGCAGGACCAGCGGCTTGGTGAGGTCGTCGCCGGCGCCGTGCTGAAGCACAGTCGCGACTACAACCTCACCAGGGAGTGCGTGCTCGGCAGCCACCTGTCGCCCGAGACACCGGCGTACGACGTCCAGCAGGCGTGCGGCACCGGGCTCGAGACCGTGGCCCTGGTGGCGAACAAGGTCGCGCTCGACCAGATCGAGGTCGGCGTCGCCGGCGGCGTCGACACCGCGAGCGACGCGCCGGTCGCGGTCAACGACGACTTCCGCCGGCTGCTGCTCGACATGCGGCGTAGCAGGACGTTCGGCAGGCGGCTCGCCACGCTGGGCAGGCTGCGTCCTCGCCAGGTCGTGCCCGAGGCGCCGCGCAACGCCGAGCCGCGCACCGGCATGTCCATGGGCGAGCACGCGGCGGTCACGGCGAGGGAATGGGGCATCGGCCGAGAGGAACAGGACGAACTCGCACTCGCGAGCCACCACCACCTCGCGGCCGCGTACGACAGAGGGTTCTTCGACGACCTCGTGACCCCGTACCTCGGCCTGCAGCGCGACGCGAACATGCGCCCGGACTCGACGCCGGAGTCGTTGGCCGGGCTCGCGCCGGTGTTCGGCAAGGGGCCTGACGCGACGATGACGGCGGGCAACTCGACGCCGCTGACCGACGGCGCGTCGACGGTGCTGGTCGCGAGCGAGGACTGGGCGCGCGCCAGGCGCATGCCGATGCTCGCGCGGTTCGTCGACGTCGAGACCGCCGCCGTCGACTACGTGCACGGCGGCGACGGGCTGCTCACCGCCCCCGTCCACGCGGTGCCGCGGCTGCTCAGGCGCACCGGCATGACGTTGCAGGACTTCGACTTCGTCGAGATCCACGAGGCGTTCGCGTCGACGGTGCTCGCGACGCTCCGCGCATGGGAGAACGAGCAGTTCACCACGGAGCGGCTCCGACTCGACCGCCCGCTCGGCGCGATCGACAGGTCCCGGCTCAACGTCGTCGGGTCGTCACTCGCGACCGGCCACCCGTTCGCCGCGACCGGTGGTCGCATCGTCGCGACCATGGCGAAGCTGCTGGCCGAGAAGGGGTCGGGCCGCGGCCTGATCTCCATCTGCGCCGCCGGCGGCCAGGGCGTGGTGGCGATCCTGGAGGCGGTGTAGGGCGTGCCCCTCGCGAAGCTGCTCGTCGATTCCCCCGTCGGTCGCGGCGTGACCAAGGCCATGGGGCTGCCGCAGCCGTCGCCGCTGCGCAGGCAGGCTCCTGGCGAGCCGCCGCTCGACGGCCCGCTGCTCCTCGGGGCGGCCGCAGGTGGACGCCTCGCGTCCGCCGTCACCGCGTCGATGAGCGAGGTGGGCGTCGAGGTCGTCACCGCCGACGAGGGCGAACGCACCTACGCCGCGCTGGTCTACGACGCCACCGGCATCGTCACGGTCGACGGTCTGCGTTCGCTGTACGTGTTCCTGCACGACTCGCTGCGTCGCCTCGGCGCCAGCGGGCGCGTGCTCGTCCTCGGCACGCCACCCGAGGACTGCGTCGCTCCTGGCGAGGTCGCGGCACAACGCGCCGTCGAGGGACTGGTCAGGTCCGTCGCCAAGGAGGTCAGGCGCGGAGCGACCGCCAACCTCGCCTATGTCGCGGCGGGCGCCGAGACGTCGGCGACGTCCACGCTGCGCTTCTTCCTCTCCGGGCGGTCGGCGTACGTGTCGGGCCAGGCGGTCCGCGTCCGCGGCGGCGAGGTCGGCGTGCTCGAGGACGCCGACCGGCCGTTCGACGGCCGCGTCGCGCTCGTCACCGGAGCCGCCCGCGGCCTGGGGGCGGCGATCGCGTCGCTGCTCGCGCGGGAGGGCGCGCGGGTGGTCTGCCTCGACGTCCCCGCGCAGGGCGAGCTGCTGACGGCGACGGCCAACGACGTGCGCGGCATCGCCGTGCAGCTCGACATCACGGCGGTCGACGCGCCGCGGCGGCTGGCCCGTCACCTCACCGACAGGTACGGCGGTGTCGACGTCCTCGTGCACAACGCGGGCATCACCCGCGACAAGCTGCTCGTCAACATGGACGACAAGCAGTGGGCCTCGGTGCTCGCCGTCAACCTCGACGCGCAGCTGCGGGTCAACGCCGAGCTGCTCGCCCGCGAGGTACTCAGGCCGGGCTCACGCGTCGTCTGCCTCTCCTCGCAGAGCGGGATCGCGGGCAACCGCGGCCAGACCAACTACGCGGCGAGCAAGGCTGGCATCATCGGCATGGTGCAGGCGCTCGCGCCCGTCCTCGGGCGCACCGAGGGCACCATCAACGCCGTCGCCCCAGGCTTCATCGAGACCGAGATGACTGCGCAGATGCCGTACGCCGCACGCGAGATGGGCCGCCGGATCAACAGCCTCGGCCAGGGCGGCCTGCCGATCGACGTCGCCGAGACGGTCGCCTGGCTGGCCAGGCCGGGCAGCGGCGGCGTGACCGGACAAACGGTGCGCGTGTGCGGCCAGAGCATGTTGGGCGCGTGAGGCGATGCTGACCATGGCGAGCGAGCGGCTGCCCGCGCTGCCCCAGCTGCGACCGCTGTACCTGCGCGGAGCCCTCGGCCTCGTCGGCCGGCACGGCGACAAGCTGCCGGAACGCGAGCTGCTGGTCGACGACGTGCGGATCGACCCCGACCGGCTGGCGGCGTACGACCGGGTGTGCGGATACCGGCTCGGCGACGAGGTGCCCGCGACGTACCTGCACGTGCTCGCGTTCCCCCTGCAGGTCGCGCAGATGGCCGAACGCGCCTTCCCGTTTCCGCTGCCCGGCCTCGTCCACATCCGCAACAGCATCACCGTGACGCGGCCGGTGCACCTCGCGTCGTCGCTGACGTTCCGCGTGCACGCCGAACGCCTCCTCCCGCACCGCAAGGGCGCGCAGGTCGACCTGGTGTCGCGTGCCGAGGTCGAGGGTCAGACCGTGTGGTTCGGTCGGAGCACCTACCTCGCTCCCGGTCGCAGGGTGGCGCGGCTCACCGACGAGCACGACACCGAGGTGATGCTGCGCGAGGAGCTCGCCGTGCCGGTCAGGACCGCCGCGGTCGTCCACGTGCCGCGCGACCTCGGCCGCAGGTACGCCAAGGTCTCCGGCGACGTCAACCCGATCCACCTTGGCCGGCTCCGGGCCAGGCTGTTCGGGTTCAAGCGGCCGATCGCGCACGGTATGTGGGCCAAGGCCCGCTGCCTCGCCGCCCTCGAGGGCCGGCTGCCGAGCACGTACACCGTCGACGTCGAGTTCCGCAAGCCGGTGCTCCTGCCCGGCACCGTGGAGTTCGCGTCCGCGCGCCGCGACGACGGCTGGTCGTTCGGCCTGCGCTCCCCCTCGGGCAGCCCGCACCTCCTCGGCCGCGTCCGCGCCTAGATGAATGATTCCGTGAAGCTGCTGGTCAGTGGTCGTAGGCGGTGAGTGATCGTTTGCTGGTGACGCCGGTGGTCCAGTTGTGCCAGATCCCGGCGGCCATGGCCAGCAGGCGTTGGGCGACTCGGGTGAATAC
>WHST01000167.1 GCA_009379955.1 Streptosporangiales bacterium
CGACGCATATCCGGCGGCAACAAGAACTGCTGGTCACGATCAACAGGTCGGAAATCCCTCGCCATCACAACATCCTGGCAACACAGTCCCGACACCACCAAGATCATCAAGCCGAGTCGCCCGAAAACGCAACAGCCTCCAGGGTGCGGTGAGGGTGCCCCTCACGGGTTTCAGGCGTGGTGCTGGGTCAGGCGCTCCACCGCGTCCTGCATGTGGGCCTCGAGGAGCGCGAGCGCGCGGTCGCGGTCGGCCCTGGCGACGGCGTCGACGATCTCAGCGTGCTCGGTGGTCAGCTCCGACGGCGCGACGTACTTCGGCGGCAGCGCGGACAGGCACATCCGGGTCTCGACGAGCAGGGTGCTCGCCATCCGCCGCAGCCTGGGGCTGCGTGACTCGGCGACCAGCAGCTCGTGGAACGCGAGGTCGCTGCGGCTGAGCGCGGCCGAGTCGCGGCGCCGCACCGCGGCCGCCATGCGGCCGACGGCCTTGCTCAGCGCGGCCGCCGAACGCTCGGGCTCGTCGGCGACGATGAGGGTCACCGCGGCGCTCTCGACCGCGGTGCGCGCGGCGTAGATGTCGCGGATGTCGGTGGCCGTGAGCTCGGTGACGAAGAGACCGCGGTGCCTGATGCTGTGCAGCAGCCCCTCCTGGACGAGCCGCTGCATGGCCTCGCGGACGGGCCCGCGACTGACGCCGAAGCGTCCCGCGAGATCGGCCTCGCCGAGCTGCACGCCCTGCGCGAAGTCGCCCGACATGATCGCCTCGCGGAGCTGGTCGGCGATCAGCCCGGCGGTCGGGGCCCGGTCGATCGGCTGCAGCCCCTTCGCTGCTGCCGGCGCCATCCCCGGTCAGCTCCGTCTCTGCGCCGCGCTCGCGGTGCGGAACAGCGAGCCGAGCCCGGATGCGTCGGCCGGGTGCCCCGCGAGACGCAGGCCCTCCCATGCCGTCACCTGGTTGGCGGTGAGCACCGGCTTGCCGACCCGCTCCTCGAGCGCGTCGAGCCAGGCGACGGAGTGCAGCGCGGTGTCGGGCAGCAGCACGGCGTCGGCCTCGGGGTGGTCGCCGCCGGCGGCGAGCTCCAGGACGGCCTCCTCGCCGAGCGTGCCGACGTCGCCGGCCAGCAGGATGCCCGCGGAGCCGAACGCGACGACCTCGAGCCCGCCCGCCGCGAGGAACTCGACGAACGTCGCCGCGATCTCCTCGGGGTAGGTCGCCGCCACGGAGACCCGGCGGGCGCCGACGGCGTGGCAGGCGTTCACGAAGGCGATCGACGTGCTCGACGCCGGGACCCCCGCGGTCTCGGCCAGGGCCCTGGCCTGCTCCGCCGCGCCGTCCCAGCCGAAGACGAAGCTGCCGCTCGTGCACGCCCACATGACGGCGTCGGGCCGTTCGGGGACGAGCCTGCGCCAGCCGGCGGCGAGCTCCGCCGGCTGACCCACGGCGAGCAGGTCGTCGACGGTGTGCGCGACGTTCGTGTCGGTGGTGTGCACGAGGGGGAGCGCGACGTCGGGGCCCAGCCGGGCGACGAGCCGCGGGTAGTCGTCCTCGGCGGCGTAGCCCGGGTAGAGCATGCCGACGGTCGTGGGCCGGGTCACGGACACCTCCAGCATCGAAGATTGTTGACAATCCTACTGTGCGTTCCTACCGTCGTCCGCGTCTACTCCTTCGTTCTCCTGGTGGTGGTGCGTGGTCGTCGTCGTGCAAGCGGGTAGCGGATGAGCACCGAGCAACCGAGGACGCGTCGCCCGCACCTGCGGGTCGTCTGGTCCGACCAGGAGAGTGACGCCACCGGCTACCTCGTCGTCGACCGCCTCGTCGCCGGCATCGGCACCGGCGGCCTGCGCACCAGGGCCGGCTGCACCCTCGAGGAGGTCGAGGACCTCGCCAGGGAGATGTCGCTCAAGGTCGGCGTCTACGGCGTGCCCGTGGGCGGCGCGAAGGGCGGCATCGACTACCCGCCGGACGCTCCCGACGTCGACGAGGTGCGACTGCGCTACGTCCGGGCGATGCGCCCGCTGCTCGACGCCACGTGGACGACCGCCGGCGACTTCGGCACGCCGCAGGCACGCCTCGACCGCGTCTTCGAGCGCGCCGGGCTCGGCTCGTCGTCGCTGCGCGCCGCGCTGCAGCGCAGCCCCGACCCGGCGGCGACGGAGGCGAGGGTCGAGCGGCAGTTCCGCGACGGCGACGACGGCCTCACCATGCCCGAGCTGATCGGCGGCTACGGGGTCGCGGAGGCCGGGCTCACCGGGCTCGACGGGCTCGGCCTGGCGCCGGCCGACTCCCGCGCGATGGTGCAGGGCTTCGGGGCGATGGGCGGCTCGACCGCCCTGTACCTCACCAGGGCCGGCGTCCGGGTCGTCGGCATCAGCGACGCCGAGGGCGTGCTCGTCAACACCACCCGTGGTCTCGACGTGCCCGCGCTGCTCGCGGCGCGCACACCGAGCGGTGTGGTCGACCGGTCGGTGCTGCGTGCCGACGACGCCGAGCTGCCCCGCGAGGCCTGGCTCGACGTCGACGCCGAGCTGCTCGTGCCCGCCGCGGTCTCGTACACGGTGACCTCGCGCAACTGCGCGGACGTCCGCGCGCGCCTCGTCGTCGAGGCGGCCAACGTGCCGGTGACGAGCGAGGCCGAGGAGCTGCTGACGGGTCGCGACGTCGTGGTCGTCCCCGACTTCGTCGCGAACGCGGGCGCGGCCGTGTGGGCGTGGTGGGTGCTGTTCGGGCTCGTGTCAGGACCGGCCGACTCGCGTGAGCTGCTCTCGCGGCACGTCCGTCCGCTCGTCCGCCGGCTGCTGGAGGAGTGGTGCGCCGACCGCGTGCCGCCCCGGCAGTCCGCGCGCCGGATCGCGGACGAGAACCTCGACGCGATGGTCGAGCGCTACGGCGACGTGACCCCTCGCATGCCGCTGTTCGAGGCGGGTGCCGAGGCGGCCACGAAGGGTGTGTCGTCACGGGTGTCGTGACGGCGGGTGGACAGCACAGACGGAGGAGGAAGGCTGCGATGGCTCGATTCATCGAGATCTCGTTGGACAAGCGCGGGGTGAGCTGCGTGGCGAAGCTGCTCGACGAGCGCGCGCCGCGCACCAGCGAGCAGTTCTGGAACGCGCTGCCGATGGGCTCCGACGCGTACCACGCCAAGTACGCGCGGAACGAGATCTACACCCTCGTCCCGTCGTACGCGGACCCGGAGCCCGGCCCGGAGAACACCACGATCACCCCCATCCCAGGTGACCTCGTGTACTTCTCGTTCGAGAAGTGGCAGATCGCGACTCCGACGCACGGCTACACCAGCGCGGAGGAGGCCCACAAGGGCGCGTCGGTCGTCGACATCGCGCTGTTCTACGAGCGCAACAACCTGCTGCTCAACCCCGACTACGGGTGGGTGCCTGGCAACGTGTTCGCGACGATCGTCGAGGGTCTCGACGAGATCGCGGCGGCGAGCCAGGACCTCTGGAAGCGCGGCGTCGAGGGCGAGACGCTGAGCTTCCGCCGCAAGGAGGCCTGAGCCGCACCACGCCGTGTGAACCCGTGAGGGGCACCCTCACCGTGCCAGGACGCGGTGAGGGTGCCGCTCACGGGTGCGGATCCGAGCCGGACGGACCGTCCAGCTGGTGGGTCAGGATGGCCAGCTGGATGCGGTTGCCGGCGCCGAGCTTGGCCAGCATCGCGGAGACGTCCGCCTTGACGGTGCCGGTCGACAGGTAGAGGTCGGCGGCGATCGCGGCATTGGACCTGCCGTCGGCCACGGCCCGGGCGATGGCCCGTTCCCGGTCGGACAGGGCGGCGAACGCCTCCCGGCGCTCGGACAGCTCGTCGTGCGGAGCCGCTGCCCGCTGGTCGGACCTGGCGTGGTGGACCAGCGTCCGCAACACACTGGGGCTGAACACCGGCTCGCCCGCCGCGCTCTGGTGGATGGCGGCGATGATCTGGTCGGGTGGCGTGTGCTTGACCAGGTAGCCGGCCGCGCCGGCTCGCAGTGCCGCCAGCACCGTCTGGTCGGAGTCGAACGTGGTGAGCATGATCACCGGTGGCGCACCCGCGATCTCGCCGAGCTGCCGGACGGCCTCGACACCGTCCGTCCGCGGCATCCGGACGTCCATCAGGATCACGTCCGGATCATGGTCGGCGACGGCCCGGGTCACGCCGTCGCCGTCGTCGAGCTCCGCGACCACCTCGATGGTCGGGTCGCCGGCCAGCATCGTCCGCAGTCCTGCCCGGACGAGCGCGTCGTCGTCGACGACGACGACCCGTACCGTCTCGGCGGCGGGAGGCACTGTCACGTCCGCCATGGCAGTCCGATGGTGAGGACGAACCGGCCGTCGCGGACGTCGTGGTCCAGAATCCCGCCGTCGAGCCGCACCCGCTCGGTCAGCCCGGTCAGTCCCGATCCCGCACCCGGGATCTCCGCTCGGGTGGCGCCGATCGGTAGGGCGTTGCTGATCCGCACCGTCAGGCCGGTGCCCGGCGATCCGGACAGGTCGACTTCGACCTGGGTTCCCGGCGTGTGCTTGCGTGCGTTGGTCAGCCCCTCCTGGACTGCACGGAAGACCGTGCGCTGCGCGGACCGGGCAAGTCCGGTCAGCAGGTCGTGGTCGACCTGTTGCCGCAGGTGCACCACCTGGCCGGCCAGCGCGGCCTCGTGGATCAGGTCGGGCAGGTCGGCGATCCCGACCGGGGGAGGATCGGTGCCGAGCTCGCCCGGACCTGGATCGTTCCCGCCGTCGCCGTTGAGGACGGTCAGCACCTGCTGCAGGTCCTCGAGCGCGAGATGCGACGACTCCCTGATCACGGCCGCCGCGTCGCCCACCTCCTCCTCGGTCAGTGGCCGACCGCCCTTCGCCGCTCTGGTACGGAACTCCAGGGCCCCGGCGTGGACCGAGAGCAGCGAGATCCGGTGGGCGAGGACGTCGTGCATCTCCCGGGCGATCTGCTCGCGCTCGGCGCGCCGTACCTCGTGGAGTCTTCGCTCGTAGTCGGCTCGGTCCCGTTCGGCCGACGCGATCAGGCCGAGGATCACCTGGCGCCGGGACCGGACCGCGAGCCCGACGCTCAGCGCGGTCCCGTAGATCAGGACCATGACCACCAGCCAGGGGAGCAGTCCAGGGGCCAGTGGCACGAGGAAGTAGTACGGGATCGCGATCACCATGTGGACCACGGTCACGAGCAGCGCGACGGCGAACCGCCGCGACGCCGCGACCGTGTACACCGACACCACGCCGGCGACGCCGGCGGACATGAACAGACCGCCGATCGGTGCCAGCACGATCGCGAGCGCCAGCGGGTAGCGGCGGCGCCACCACAGCGCCGGCGCGGCCAGCGCCCCGACCGCGAGGTCCAGACCCACCCACCAGGTCGGCAGCTCCCGGTACAGGTCGGCGAACACGGTCGCCGACCAGAACACCTCGGACAGCGCGACGGCGGACACGACCGAGTCGACCGCCCAGTCCCTGCGCCGGCGCGCGACGGCGAACGGGTTCAGCGCGTCGACGGCAGCAGGCACGGGACCGACTATAGGAGGCTGGTGTGAGACGTTGCTCTGCTAAGCGGCGTCCAGGACGGCCACTGGCGGCGTTGTCGGAGCTCGGCTGTGTCAACTGCCTCCGGCGGCTACGCAGTACGTCCAGTACGAGCTCGTCCTCCGCCGCCGCCACTGTGAAACGCCGGAGGCAGCCAGCATTGACCGCCCTGGACACCGCTCGCGACGAGCACGCCTCACACCAACCTCCTAGACGGGTGACCACCGGCCGGGAAGCCGACCGCCGGCGAGTCTGGCCGGTCGGCCGAGCGTTCTGGCCGGTCGGCGGCTGGCTCGGACCGTCCCCGTGCCCGATCGTGGACGGCATGACCGACGACTCCACGGCGTTCGAGCTCGACCGCCTGCGCAAGGACTTCTCCGGAAAGTTAGCCGTCGACGACGTCTCCCTCGCGGTCCCGCGAGGGTCGTTCTTCGGCCTGGTCGGGCCGAACGGCGCCGGCAAGACCACCGCACTCTCCATGGCCGTCGGGCTGTTGCGCCCGACCGCCGGGACGGCACGGGTGCTCGGGGTCGACGTGTGGGACGACCCGATCGCCGCGAAGTCCGCGCTCGGAGTGCTCCCGGACGGACTGGCCCTGCCGGAACGGCTGACCGGCGCCGAGCTGCTCGACTACTGGGGCCGCCTGCGCGGCATGGACCGGCAGGTGATCAGGTCGCGGACCGTCGAGCTGCTGCGGATCCTCGAGCTGGAGGAAGCCGAGGACCTGGGCGCCATCGTGATGGAGTACTCCACCGGGATGCGCAAGAAGATCGGCCTGGCGACCGCCCTGCTGCACTCGCCGAAGGTGCTGGTACTCGACGAGCCGTACGAGGCGGTCGACCCGGTGTCGGCCAGGGTGCTGACCAAGATCCTGCGCCGCTTCGTCGCCGCGGGCGGGTCGGTCGTCATGTCCAGCCACGTCATGCCCCTGGTCGAGCAGCTCTGTGATCGAGTCGCGATCATCGCCCACGGCCAGGTCGTGGCGGACGGCACCCTGGACGAGGTGCGCGCCGGCGGCACCCTGGAGGACCGGTTCGTCGCGCTGGTGGGCGAGCGGGACCTGGCGGGAGGGGAGCTCGCATGGTTGGGATCCTGATCTCGATGAAGTTCGCCATGCTCCGGCACTCGCCGGGCGGCATGCGACGGGCCGGCTGGATCGCCGGCGCGGTGTCAGTGCTCGCCACCTGGGCCGGGGGCGTCCTCGCGGTCGGTGACGAGGTCCGCTCGGACGTGCTGATGTTGCTCCTGGCGTGCTGGTTCGTCGGAGCCGTACTCGGCCCGGTGACGATGTCCGGCGCCGGGGTGTTGCGAGCCGAGTACTTCACCCTCCTCCCGATCGATCGCAGGAGGCTCGCGCTCGGCCTGCTCGGCGCGGTCTTCCCCGGGGTCGCGTCCGGCTACCTGCTGCTCGCCGGGCTCGCCGTCGTCACCCACGCCGCCGCGATCGACCCGGCGACGATCGTCGTCGGAGCCGCGGCGGCGCTGCTGCTCTGGGTCGTCACGATCACCCTCTCCCGGCTGGTGTACGCGGCGCTCGGCTCCGCGATGCGCACCTGGCTCGGCGTCGAGATCGCGGCGATCCAGTTCGGGTTCATGATCGGCGGCCTGCTCGCGGGCTGGATGGTCGTGTGGCAGGCGGTGCGGTCGGTCCCCGAACTACTTCGACACGGCCTGCCGGACGGCCCGGCCGGGGTGCTGTCATGGGCGCCCACGTCCTGGCCGCTTCGCGCCGTCGAGGCCGCCGCATCCGGCGACTGGGCACGGGTGGGACTGCTGCTCGGGGCGCTGGTCGTCCTGGCCGCGGTCCTGCTGGGGCTCGCGGCGATCCTGCTCCGACCGCACCTCGGCGCTCGCTCCGACCGGCCCCGGCGCCGGCCGTTCGGCAGCCGGGTGCTGACCGGGCCGCGGCTGCTGCCGGACACCGAGCTCGGCGCGGTGCTCGGCAAGGAGCTGCGGCAGTGGTGGCGCGACCCGTGGCGGAAGCTGGAGTGGCGCAGCGGCATCTACACCGGACTGGTCATCGGGCTGTTCTGCTTCGTGTCCGGCACGTACCAGCTGGTGGCCCCGTTGGCCGGGCTGGTGATCGCCTTCATGACCTGCCTCAGCGGGTGCAACGTGTACGGGCAGGACGGTTCCGCGATCTGGCAGACCGTCGTCGGCGAACGTCCCGGAACGGTCAAGGCGGATGTCCGGGGTCGTCAGCTGGCCATGATCGTCTTGTTCGTCACCCCGGCGGCGCTGCTGTCGGTCCTGCTGATCACGGTCACCGGCGAGCACTGGGCGTGGCCCGCGATGCTGGCGGGCCTGCCCGCCCTGTTCGGTGTCGCGTCCGGGGTCGGCATCGCGCTGTCCGCGGTCGCGGTGTCGCCCGGCGTCGATCCACGCCGCCGGGTCGGTCCGAACGACGCCGGCGGCGACCTGTCGGTGCAGGCGCCGGTGGCCCTGTGGTCGACGATGCTGCTGGTCACGCCGACCGCCGCGGCGGCGGTGATCGGCTACCTCCTGCTCCCCGCCTGGGGACCGTGGGTCGTGGTGGTCGTGGGGGTGGTCAACGGATGGCTCGGGTACTGGGTGCTCGGCAGGATGGTGATCGGCTACCTGAGCGGGCGGCTGCCGACACTGTTCACCAGGATCCGCTACGGCCGCAGCGACGGCGGCAGCCCGGTCGGCGTGCTCGGCTGGCTGGAGTCGACGGCGCAGAAGTCCGAGGAGGACGCGCGGGCGGCGAAGGAGAAGGAGAAGGCCGAGCAGGCCGGGAAGCGTGCCGTGGAGCGGGAGAAGGTCGACGTGTGAGCGCCTGGTCGCTCCGCTCAGGCGAAGAGGCGCTGGCCGTTGGGCTCCGGGTGGATGCCGCAGGCGCGCAGCGCGGCCCACATGGTGACCTGGTTGGCCGACAGCACCGGCTTGCCGAGCGCCTGCTCCAGCGGGGCGATGGCGTCGTATGTGGGCAGGTTGGTGCAGCTGAGGAAGATCGCCTCGGCGTCGGGGTGGTCGGCGGCGATCGCGAGCTGGGCGACCTCGCCGTACGGCACGTGCCAGATGTGGTCGAGCAGGCCGAGGTGCGCACTGGAGGTGACGGTGACGCCTGCCTCGCCGAGGAAGTCGTGCAGTTTCACGGTCATGCTCTCGACGTACGGCGTGGCGACCGCGAGGCGGTGCACCCCCAGCAGCTCCAGCGCCTCGAGCAGTGCGCCCGACGCGGTCAGCGCGGCGGGAGCGCCGGTGGCCGACATCGCCTCGCGCAGCTCGCGCTCGCCGTCCATGCCGCCGACGAAGCTGCCGGACGTGCACAGGTAGGCCACGACCTCCGGTTCGGCGGTGAGCACCTCCGCCGTCCCCGACTGGACGATGCTCGTCTCGCTCACCAGCCGGGCCATCTCGACGGTGACGGGCACGGCGAGCCGCGGCGTGCGGGTGACGTAGAGCGAGACGTCGTCGGGGACCCAGCGCCAGACCTCGCGGTCGAGCGCGAAGTCGTACGGCGTCACGATGCCGATCCCGTGCTGCGGCACGAGGTCTCGGGTGATCTGTACGGTGCCGAAGGCCACCTCAGCGGCCACGGTTCCGCCGCCTGGTTCCAACCAGCCACCACCTTCTGCGCGGAATGTGCGAGTTGTTGACAATCCTACGATTGCTGTTTAGTGTCCGCGCGTGTCCGCACGTCCGGTGATCACTGTTCTCTGCGATGAGTCGCGCCCCTCGGGCATGGCCGAGGTCGAAGCGCTCTGCGAGGTACGTTACGCCTCCGCGGTGGAGCTGCCCACCGCCCTGGCCGGCGCGGACGTCCTGTTCATGTGGGACTTCCTCTCTCGCGCGCTGGAGCGGGCCTGGCCGTCCGCCGACCGGCTCCGCTGGATCCACCAGGCCGGTGCCGGCGTCGACCGGATCCTCCTGCCCGGCGTGGTCGAGAGCGACGTCGTGGTCACGAACTCGCGCAACGTGTTCGACCGGTCGATCGCGGAGTACGTCCTCGGCCTGGTGCTCGCGTTCGCCAAGGACACCGCGCGCACCCTGGACCTGCAGCGCAGGCACACCTGGCGGCACAGGGACACCGAGATGGTCGACGGGCGCAATGCCGTCGTCGTCGGCGTCGGGCCGATCGGCCGCGAGACCGCGCGGCTGCTCCGTGGCGTCGGGATGTCGGTCCGCGGCGTCGGGCGTACGGCACGGGCCGGCGACGGCGACTTCGGCGAGATCGTCGCGTCCGCGGACCTGCACGTCACCCTGCGCGACGCCGACTACGTCGTCATCGCCGCTCCGCTCACCGAGAGCACGACGGGCATGTTCGACGCGGCCGCGTTCGAGGCGATGCGGCCGACCGCGCGCCTGGTCAACATCGGCAGGGGTGAGATCGTGGTCGAACGCGAGCTCGTCGATGCGCTCGCGTCGGGGCGCATCGCCGGCGCGGCGCTCGACGTCTTCGAGACCGAGCCGCTGCCCGACGACTCGCCCCTGTGGGACATGCCGAACGTCGTCGTCTCGCCGCACATGTCGGCGGACTTCGTCGGCTGGCTCGACGCGCTCGCGGAGGTGTTCGTGGACAACTTCCGCCGGTGGCACGCCGGCGAGCCGTTGCGCAACGTCGTCGACAAGGAGCTGGGATATGTCGCCTCGTAAGGACGAGCTCGCCTTCCACACCGCCACCGAGCTGGTGGCGGCGTACGAGCGGAAGGAGCTCTCGCCCGTCGAGGCGACCACCGCCGTGCTCGAACGCATCGAGGCGGTCGACGGCACCCTCAACGCGTTCTGCGTCGTCGACCGCGACGGCGCGCTCGCTGCCGCGAAGGAGTCGGAGGAGCGCTGGCAGCGCGGCGAGCCGAGCGGTCCAGTCGACGGCGTCCCGACCTCGATCAAGGACATGTTCCTCACCCGCGGCTGGCCGACGCTGCGCGGCTCGCGCACCGTCGAGCCCGACCAGGAGTGGGCGGTCGACGCGCCGTCGGTCGCGCGGCTGCGTGCCGCCGGCGCGGTCCTCGTCGGCAAGACGACGACGCCCGAGCTCGGCTGGAAGGGCGTCACCGACAACACGTTGAGCGGCGTGACCAGGAACCCGTGGGACCCCACCCGCACGCCAGGCGGCTCCAGCGGCGGCAGCTCCGCGGCGGTGGCCGCGGGCATGGGGCAGCTGTCGGTCGGCACCGACGGCGGCGGGTCGGTGCGCATCCCCGGCGCGTTCGCCGGGATCTTCGCGATGAAGCCGACGTACGGCCGCATCCCGCTCTATCCGCCGAGCCCGTTCGGCACGCTGTCGCATGCCGGGCCGATGACGTGGACGGTCGACGACGGCGCGCTCCTGCTCGACGTCATCAGCGCTCCCGACGCGCGCGACTGGTCGGCGCTGTCGCCGCCCGCGGCCTCGTTCCTCGGCGCGATCGGCGGTGGGATCGCGGGCAGGCGCGTCGCGTTCAGCCTCGACCTCGGCTTCGTCGACGTCCATCCCGAGGTCGCCGACCTCGTCCGCACGGCGGTCGGTGCCCTGGTCGAGGCGGGCGCCGACGTCGAGGAGCGCGACCCGGGCTTCGCCGACCCGGTCGAGGCGTTCAGCGTGCTCTGGTACGCGGGCGCGGCGAAGTTCGTCGAGCCGCTGACCGACGAGCAGCGCGCCCTGCTCGACCCCGGCCTGCGCGAGATCACCGCCCAGGGCGCCACGTACTCCGCGCTCGACTACCTAGAGGCCACGGCTCAGCGGATGTCGCTCGGGGTGGCGATGGGCGAGTTCCACGAGACGTACGACCTGCTGGTGACCCCGACCGTGCCGATCCCGGCGTTCACCGCGGGCCGCGAGGTGCCCGAGGACTGGACCGAGTCGCGCTGGACGAGCTGGACGCCGTTCACCTACCCGTTCAACCTCACCCAGCAGCCGGCCGCGACCGTGCCGTGCGGCTTCACCTCGGGTGGCCTGCCCGTCGGCCTGCAGATCGTCGGTGCCCGCCACGCCGACGCCCTCGTGCTCGCCGCCGCCAAGGCCTTCCAGGAGGCCCGCCCGTGGACGGCCACCCGCCCCCAACTGTGAGCGGCTAGCCTCCTACGCCAGGTCGGCGTCGTGGGCCAGCAGGGCGAGCTGGGTGCGGTTGTTGAGGTCGAGCTTGGTGAGCAGCCGGGAGATGTGCGCCTTGACCGTGGCAACGCTCATGTAGAGCTCGGCCGCGATCTCGGCGTTGGTCTTGCCCTGGGCGAGCGCCACCGTCACCTCGCGTTCGCGTGCGGTGAGGCCGCCGAGGCGGGCCAGTGCCGTGCGGTGGCGGTCGCCGTCGGTGCCGGTGCCCGCGACGTGCTCGATGAGGCGACGGGTGACGCCAGGGGAGAGCATCGGGTCGCCGGCCGCCACGCGCCGGATCGCGCCGAGGATGTCGGCCGGCGCGGTGTCCTTGAGCAGGAAGCCGGTGGCGCCGGCGCGCAGCGCGCGGAGGACGTGCTCGTCGGTGTCGAACGTGGTGAGCACGGCGACCTCGGGCGGCCGTGGCCGGGCGCGAAGCAGTTCGGTGGCGGCGAGGCCGTCGACGTGCGGCATGCGGATGTCCATCAGCACGACGTCGGGCCGGTGGGCGTCGACGGCGGCCGCGACCTCGTCGCCGTCCGCCGCCTCACCGACCACCTCGACGTCGCCGGTGCCCGACAGCATCATGCGCAGGCCGGCGCGGACGAGCGGATCGTCGTCGACGAGGAGCAGCCTGATCACTAGTGTCCTGTCTTGGAGGTTGTTTGCCAGGGGTGAACGTACTTCCGAGACAGGACACTAGTAGTACTTTGTTACGTGTGTCGCTACCGCTGATCCGGCTCGTGATGTGGTCGTGTTCTGATCCGTGACCCCGGAGGAGATGGACCAGGTCAGGCCGCGGCTGGTGGCGTTCGCTGCGGAGATGCTCGGC
>WHST01000168.1 GCA_009379955.1 Streptosporangiales bacterium
ACAACGTCGGCTGATCGTTTACAGTTCTGAACACGATGGCCTCGATCCCTTCTAGCCCAAGGGTTCGAGGCCATCCTCTCCACCACCAGCCACCACATCATCGACCGCCACGCTGCGACTTTTTCAGGTCGAAGTAGCTACAGCTAGGCCGGCGCTGGGCGGAGCAGCGTTGCCGTGGCTGGGTGACCGTTGACGAGGATGTCGTGGGACGCGACGACCTGAAAGCCTGCTTCCTGAGCCACGTCGAGGAGCAGACCGACGCCGCGACGATTCATCAGTACGACAACACGCGACCCGCGTGGGTTCAGGACCCTGGCGAACGAGGCAAATGTCGCAACCAAGAACTTTCGCAGGTCATCGACAGATTCGTACTCACCCCAAGGCGGGTCGGTGACGATCGTTGTGACCGAGCCGTCCTCGATGCTGGGCAACTGCCGAGCGTCCTCACAGCGGACTACGACCTGCCGTGGCAAATCACCCGGATCCGCGTCGCGGGAGAGCACCGTGTCAGAAGTGATGATCGACGCCGCGGGGTAGCGCGAGCGAGCACGCGCCAGGGCGTGACTGCCGCCAAAAGGATCCAGAAAGCGGTCGCCCTTGCTCGGTTCGGACATGCGAATGAGTAGATCCGACACCTCGGGCGCCAGGCTGCCGGCAGGTACCCGAGTCTTCGAGGTCATTTTCGGTCCCCTGCGAGCGAGGAGAAAACGATCCAGGTCGCGGCGCCCGACGATCCAGTACTCCTCGCCGAGACCGCGTGCTTCGACCCGCGCACGGGCTGCCCGACCTATCGCGTTCTCCAGGTGGGTGCGCGCAGGCTTGGGCAGCGGAGCGAGTTGGCCGTCGATGTGGGCCATCAGCCGGAAAGGTCGTCCGTTCGCCTCACGAGGTAGCTGGAGTCGCCCTTCGGCCAGGGCGGCGCTGAAGCTCTCTAATGCGGAGGCGAGGTTCCTTCGAGGCACGTCATACAGGACGTGGAACACGTTCTTGAGATACGGCAGATCCGCGATCGCCCGCACGGACGTCTCGGAGGTGAACATAGCACTGCTGTCGTCGCTGAACTCGAGCTTCGCCTGGACGTCAGCCTCGAGGCTCGCGGTGACCAGAGCGCTCAGACCTGCGGGAAACTGGGCATAGTACCGCGCGGGACCAGCGCTGCGGCCAGGATGCTGGACCGCAGCGTTACCATGGGTGTGCCTATGGGGTCGTTGTCCAGCATCGCTCGCCCGACGTGCGTTGCCGCGCCTGCTCATTTGCGTTTTCCTCCTGCATGCCGGTGGAACGCAGCCGCCTCTGCCCGCAAGAGAACCAGCAGCGGCGTCAAGGACGTGCTCCTCGGTCAAGCAGGGAGTCGGGCGCGCACCAGCCGACTCCGGTTGTCAGCGCATATCGCCCACGATCATAGACGCGCAGTCAGGACAGCAGTCCAAGCCGACCAACAGCACGGAACGGAAGACGTTGAACGTGTGTTCGATCGCAGCGTTGTGGCGAACAGTCAGAAGTAGGATCACGGCCGGTCAGGGGGCCCAGTGCAACACGCAGCGATGGCTAACCCACGAGCGGCGTGTAGCGGTCGAGCATGGACTGAACGATCCACACAGATCGCTGCGAGATTGCGTGCAGGCACTCTATGGCTGCTCCGGCGGGCGCACTGAAGACAGCCATGAGCAGTTGTCGACCCAAGCTTCATGTCGGCTCGCGGTTGCCTCCGGCCCCGGCACGGCGACCACTGGCGACGACAGGCTCGGCAAACCGCTGCCTCGATCATGGCCGCAGGTGAATGAACGTGAGAAGACCAACTCGTCGGACCTTTCGAAGCGAACTGCGGGATTGCGCGGACATCTCTCGCTCCCTTCGATCGATCCGTCATGGACCCACGCACCGTACCGGTCGGACGTCGACGCCCGTCAATCGATTTGTGGCCACCGGCGTGACTTGACCTCAATATTGGTCGAGGTTTCAGGCTTGGATCCATGACACCGACCTCTGCTCAGATCACCTCGCCTCGGACCTCCGGAAAGCGCCGATGGATCGGGCTCGCCGTGCTCGCCCTGCCCGCTCTGCTCGCTTCGCTCGAGCTCACCGTGACCAACCTGGCGCTGCCGTCGATCGGCAGAGACCTCACCGTCGGCAGCACGCAGCTGCTCTGGATCGTGGACGTCTACGCGTTCTTCCTCGCCGGTTCGCTCATCACGATGGGTGCGTGGGGCGACCGGATCGGGCGGCGGCGCATCCTGCTGGTCGGCGCCGCCGCGTACGGAGTCACCTCGGTGCTCGCGGCCTACGCCGTCAACGCCGAGATGCTCATCGCCACCCGTGCCCTGATGGGCGTGGCCGGCGCGACCCTGATGCCGTCGACCCTGTCGCTGACGGCCACGCTGTTCCCCGAGCCACGCCAACGGGCCACGGCCGTCGGGGTCATCGTCGCCAGCGTCTCAGGGGGGACCGCGCTCGGTCCGCTCGTGGGTGGATGGTTGCTCGAACGGTTCTGGTGGGGATCGGCCTTCCTGCTGAGCGTTCCGGTCATGGCGGTGCTGCTCGTACTCGCGCCGGTCCTGCTGCCCGAGCACCGCGATCCCGCCGTTCGACGGCTCGACGTCGTCAGCGCACTGCTCTCGCTGGTCACGGTGCTCCCGATCGTGTACGGACTCAAGCGGGTCGCCGCCGAAGGCGTCGGCCCGACGTCCGCTCTCGGGATCGCGGTGGGTCTCGCCTCGGGCGCCGCCTTCGTGCGGAGGCAACGCCGGCTCGCCGAGCCGTTCGTCCGCCTGGAGCTGTTCGCCCACCGGGGGTTCGCGACCGCGGCCGGCACCCTGGCGCTCGGCATCTTCGTGCTGTGGGGATCGAACTACGCCATCGCCCAGTACCTGCAGCTCGTCGAGGGCCTCTCGCCGCTGCACGCCGGCCTGTGGACCGCGCCGTCGGCCGTCGGCGTCATCGTCGGATCGACGTTGGCACCGCGCATCGCCCGCGTGGTCGATCCGCCGCTCGTGATCGGCGTCGGCCTGCTCCTCGCGGCGCTCGGCTACGGCGTGCTGACCCAGGTGAGCGGGGCGAACGGGCTCATCGTCCTCGTCACCGGCGCCATCGTCGTCTCGCTCGGCCTAGGCCCGATGATGGCGCTGGCCACGGACATGGTCATCGGTGCGGCGCCGCCCGAGCAGGCCGGAGCCGCGGCGGCGATCTCGACCACGGCACCGCAGCTCGGCGGCGCCCTCGGCATCGCGGTCATCGGCAGCGTCATCACCGCCGTCTACCGCCGGTCGACCGCCGGATCGGTGCCGGGCGACGCTCCCGAGGCGGTGGTGGACGCGATGAGGGACAACCTCGGCGCCGCGGTCACGGCAATCGCACGGCTCACCGGTCCGCTCGCCACCGAGCTGCTCGACGTCGCCCGCGACGCGTTCACCACCGGGTTCCACGTGGCGGCGGGCATCAGCGCCGTCCTCATGGCCGGTACCGCCGTCGTGGTGCTGATGCTCCGGCGAGACGGCTCCGGCCGGGCGTAGGGCCCGGCCGGAGCCGTCTCGAGGTGCTCGGTCAGGAAGCGGCGAACAGGGAGCGGAAGGTGGTCGGGCCCACCTCGCCGGTCTGCTGGATGTGGTGAGTCCACTGGTAGCTCTTCGCGTACTTCCCGGTGGACGCGGTGTACTCGCCGTCCACGAGAGCGCTCGGGCCCTGCGTGGCGTAGCGCGGGCCGTGGGCACGCAGGGCGTACTGCACGCCCTTGACGACGTCGGAGCGCTCGTCACCACGGTCGACGAGGCCGACGTCGTGGCGCAGCGCCTGCCAGGTCGCGCCGTCGACCTTCCCTGACATGGGGAGGCTCTTGTCGAGCTGATAGCGCTTCACGGCGGCCTTCAGGCCGCCGGTGAAGTCGTCGCCACCCCTGGCGGTCGGGGAACAGCCGTCGAAGTGGTCGGACTGGTCGAGGAAGCAACGCACCGCGGCGACACGGTAGCCCTCGTCGCCCTGGGACAGCGTGACCCACGGCGTCCGCTCGATCTCCTCGAGGGTGCCCGCGTTCGCGGTGGCGGCCGGCCCGACGGCGATCGCGAGGCCGGCTCCGGTGGTGGCGGCGGCTACGGCGACGCGGCGGATGAGGTTCATACGTGGTCCCTTCGCGGTTGCTGATCACACGTCACGACAGCGACGGCGCGCGACCGCACGCGGTTCACCCGGATCGGGCAGCTGACCAGTACAGGCCAGGTGCCGGCAGGAACGCCGGCCGCCGCATCCGTTGCCGCGTACGCGAGCGGCGGAGGACACTTCTCTCGTGGACGACGTCCTCGAGCACGGCCCCGAGCGCCCTCCGCGCCGGCCGTTCGTCCGGTCGCGCCGGGTGGACGCGGTATGCGTGCTGGCCGCCGTCGCCGCGATCGCCGGGTTCGCCGTAGGCCAGCGGGGCCCGGCGCACGTCACGACCACCCGCGCGCTGCCGACGCCCGCGGGCACCTGGATCTCGCCGATCGTCTTCGGTACCGGCGCGGATGCCGTCGGCATCGTCATCGATCATCCACCGCGCGTCGACCCGGGGCGGACGAACGAGAGCTACGACCGCACCGCCGACCGAGGGCCGTGGACGACCGTGGTCCGGCGTGACGACGGATCGCTCGGGCGCCACGGCGCGGTCGTCACCTACCCCGTGCCGGCGCCGACGACCGGTCGGCACACGCGCGTAGGTCCGGTCGTCGGCAGGAGCAGCCCCGGCGAGGTCGTCTGGCCGGTCGCGGGCGGGCACGCGCGCATCCGCAGCGACCTGCCGCAGGCCGACATGGTGGCGATCGCCGCCGCCACGTCGGTCCTGGCCGGTCGCCCCGTCGTCGACGCGCCCCCGGGCTTCCACGCCGTCGCGAGCGGGACCTACCGTCCCGTGTACGTACGCGAGGTGCGGTACGGCGCGCAGGAGGTCCGCGGCGCCGCTGAGCTCGGCGGGCTCGTCTTCGCCGTCGTCGCGAGTGGCGGCGCGATCGAGGAGCGCCTCTACGTCGACACCGTCTACGGGTCGGTGCCGGCGAGGGCCGAGACCGTCCACGGCCGTCCCGCCGTCGTCACGTCGAGCTTCGGCGGGAACGCCGCCGTCGCGTGGGAGCCCGTCCCCGGCGTCGTCGCGTACGTCGGGTACAGCGGCGCGAGCGCCGGTGACGCCACCCTCGCGGTCCTGCACACCCTCGCGGAACGGGCCCAGGTGCTCGACGGGCGGCATTGGCGTGCCACCGGGCCGCAGGTGATCGACCAGGTCAACGAGTACTGACGGCATCAGCTCGCCGCGAGACCCGGGACAATGGGACGGACGCATTCGCGACGAGAGGACGGGCATCCGTGGACGGTGTGGTGACGGCGGTCGGCAGGAGTGAGGGACACGCGTTCAGCAAGCCCACGGAGACGTCGATCCAGCTGCTCACCGGACTCGGGGTCGAAGGCGACGCGCACTCCGGCGAGACGGTCAAGCACAGGTCCCGGGTGAGGCGTGACCCCACGCAGCCCAACCTGCGGCAGGTCCACCTGATCCACGCCGAGCTGCACGACGAGCTGGGCGAGGCGGGGTTCGAGGTGAAGGCCGGTCAGCTGGGCGAGAACGTCACGACCCGCGGCATCGACCTGCTCGGCCTGCCGACGGGCACGGTGCTGCGCCTCGGCGACTCGGCCGTCGTCGAGGTGACCGGACTGCGCAACCCCTGCCACCAGATCGACGACTTCCAGCAAGGGCTGCTCAAGCAGGTCCTCCACCGCGACGAGGACGGCACCGTCGTGCGCAAGACGGGTGTCATGGGCGTCGTGCGCGCGGACGGCGACGTGCGGGTGGGCGACCCGGTCCTGGTCGAGCTGCCGGTGCGGCCCCACGAGCCGCTCGCACCCGTCTAGGGAACCAAACCCGTCAGCCGGTGGACCGGGCGGCGGACTGCACGCGGCGCCAGACCTTGCGGTACGAGTCCAACCCGTCCGGCCACAGCGGTCCGATCGGTCCGGCCGTGATGGCGACCCGCTCCGGGATCGTGCCCCACACCGGGACGCCCGCCTCGGCCCACTCGCCGAGAGCGTCCTGGTAGCTGCGGGTGAACGTGCGGGCCGAGCAGATCACCAGCCCCACCGGCGTGCCCTCGGGCACCATGGCGAGGACCGCCTCGACGCGAGGTGTCTCGACCCCGCCCACCCGGGTGGGCACGACCACCGCGGTCGCGCGCTCCAGCGCCTTGGCGAGCAGCCGCTCGTGCCCCGGCGGGGTGTCGACGACGGCGACGGCACCGTCGTCGACGCGTCCGAGAGCCCGTGTCAGCAGCCGATCCGTGGGTGCCTCGACGACCTCGATCTTCTCGAGCCGCTCGTCGGAGGATTGCTCGATCCACTCGGCGGCGCTGGCCTGCGGGTCGGCGTCGACGAGGCTCGCCGAGCGACGACTGGAGGCCAGAGCGGCCAGGTACACCGACGTGGTCGTCTTGCCGACCCCGCCCTTGAGTGCAGCCGTAACGACGATCATGGACCGACCGTAGCGTGTCGCGGCCCGTCGCGACCATGGTCGCGAGAACGACACCCGCCCAGGATCGGTCGATCACGAACGGTGAGAGCACACCGGACTGCGCGTCTCAGTGCATCTCGAAGTCGGCGAAGTCGAAGCCGGGAGACACGACGCACGACACGAGCACCTCGCCGTCCACAGGACTCGCCGCCTGCCAGATGCCGGGCGGCACCACGGCCTGTGGACACTGCCCGGCGGGGAGATCGTCGCCGAGCACGACCTCCCCGACGTCGCGATCCGGTGCCTCGCCCGCGCCACCGAGCAGCAGGCGCAACGGTCCGCCGGCGTGCCACAGCCACAGCTCCGCCGACCGGACCCGGTGCCAGCGCGACGATTCGCCCGGCGCGAGCACGAAGTAGATGGCCGTGGCCGACGCGCGCGTGCCGTCGTACCCGGCGGGCTCGACGGCGACGGCCGACCGCCAGGTCTCGCGGTACCAGCCGCCTTCGGGATGGGGCGCCAGGTCGAGCATCGTGGCGAATCGCGGCCGGTTCCCGGGTCCTGACATGGCGTCGAGACTACGGAATCTCGGTAACCCTCCGGTGGTGGTGCTGACACGAACAGGCAGGTGGGCGCATACTGGGAAGTGATGAACACTCGATTCGCCGCAACTCGGCGCGTTCTCCCTGGAAGTCCGTTCAACGTTGCACCGGCCGATCTCGGACCGGTGGAGCACTTCGCGATCGACGATCGCGTCACCCATGACCGCTATGGGCTCGGCACCGTGGTGAAGGTCGAGGGCGAGGTCGCCCTGCAGGCCGACTTCGGTCACGGGATCGTGCGACGCATCACGCTCCCGAGCACCAAGCTCTCCAAGCTCTGATACCGAGTCCTCGATATCGGACGGAGCCCGTCGGATTCCCTGACGCCTTCCCCACAGGCGACTCAGCGGGCCAGCAGATCGTCGAGTCGTGTGGCCGCCCCCTCCGGCACACGGCCTATCTCGACGACCTTGTCGCGTCCGCGCGCGCCGGAGATGATCCGTACGTCACGCGGGCGTACGTCGAACGCCTCGGCGAGTGCGCGGACGACGGAGTCGTTCGCTCTGCCCTCCACGGCCGGCGCGGCGACGGCGACGACGAGCGCGTCTCCCCTGGCGCCCGGACGGCGTCCGCCGACGAGCGTCCGCCGAGCGCCCGGCTTCACGCGCACCGCGAAGCGCAGCTCCGTCATCGCGCGATGACCCCACGCGAGGTGTGGGACTGCCATGCGGCGAGCAGGAACAGCACACCGCCGGCGAGGAACCACGGATCCCACAGGAGCAGGTGCCACCAGGCGGCGGCGGTGTGCATCGACGCGGGCGTCGGGATCAGGCCGATCGCCTGGATCGCCCGCGCACCGAGATTCGCCAATGCGTACAACGCCATCACGCCACCCGCCCCCGCGGTGGCGATGAGCAGCAGCCGGCGCGGGAGGCGCTCGCCCCACGGGCGGACGAGCGCGAGCGCGAGCATGCCGCCCGCGGCCTTCAGGGCACCGGTGACCCAGACGACCGCCGTGAACCAGGCATTCTGCCCGGCGAGTCCCTCGATGGTGTTGCTCAAGGTGTTCACGCCGAACGTGCCGCCGGCGGCCCAGTAGAAGCTCATCGTCGCGAACGCGAATGCCCACAGGGCTGCGGCGTGCGCGGCCCAGGTGCGCCGGCGCGGAGCCACCACCTCGGCTCGCTCGCGGCGCGGGAACGTGGGCATGGACAAGTCCTTCATGCTTCCGAGCATCGCGCGCCGGTCGCCGTGGCGCCATCCGGCAGCACCCTGGACCTACCCCTGACCCGGCTCAGGGCTCCTGGAACTGGTCCGCCGCCGGTTCCCACAGCTCCAACGGGTTCCCCTCGGGATCGCGCAACCAGACGAACCTGCCGTACTCGTACTCCTCGACACCGCGCTCGATCTCGATGCCCGCCTTCGCGAGACGGTCGAGGATGCCGTCGAGGTCGTCGACCCGGAAGTTGACCATCCACATGTTCTGCGGTCGCCCGAAGTCCTCGTTGTCCTGCGGCATCGGCGCCCACACGGTGGGGCCGGTCTGCTGCCACCAGTACGGATCGCTGTCCCTACTGGGCGGTGGCGCGACGCCGAGATGCTCGTCGTACCAACGGATCAGCGCCTCCGGGTCGGCCGCACGGAAGAAGAAGCCGCCGATGCCAGTGACTCGAGCCATGCGGGCGAACATACCAATCGACCCCTTCGGACGGCAGGGCGCGAGGCGACGGATGTGCCAGGGTGTGCGCATGCCCGTGATCACGCTCACCGGTGCCACCGGACGGATCGGCACGGCCCTTCGCGCGCGGATACCCCGTGACGGCGAGACCTGGCGGCTCGTCGACCTCCGCCCGGTGACCGACCCGCGTCCGCACGAGGAAGCCGTCACCGCCGACCTCAGCGACCTCGAGGCGGTCACGGGCGTCGTCGAGGGCTCCGACACGGTCGTCCACCTGGCCGCCGTCTCGACCGAGACATCGTTCGACGACATCTGCCGGCACAACCTAGTCGCGGCCTACAACGTGTTCGAGGCGGCGCGCGTGACCGGTGTGCGGCGCGTGGTGTTCGCGAGCACGATGCACGTCACCGGCTACTACCCCTGGGACGTCACGCTCACGCCCGACGCGCCGGTCCGTCCCGACACGCTCTACGGCGTCAGCAAGGCCTACGGCGAGGCGCTCGGACGCCTCTACGCCGACAAGCACGGCCTCGAGGTCATCACGGTCCGGATAGGGAACTTCGTCGACCGGCCCGATCGGCCTTCTGACCTGCCGATCTGGCTGAGCCACGACGACGCGGCACGCCTCTTCCGCGCCTGCCTCGACGCCGACATCGTCGACCACGTCGCGCTCTACGGCGTGTCCGCCAACACCAGGCGGGTGTGGAGCGACGACGGCTGGGAGGCGATCGGCTACCGCCCCGTCGACGACTCGGAGCGGTACGCGGACGACGTCCCCGGCGAGCTCACCCGGTGGCAGGGCATGGAGTTCACCGAACGCGGCTTCGGCCTGACCTGACCGGGGCGGCGCCCGTCGCGCCGGCCACCAGCGCCTCGTAGGCGTCAGGTCGCGTCGTGTCCTGGCCGAGGCGATTGTGCTTCGACTCCCCGTGGTAGTCACTCGACCCGGTGCCGACGAGGTCGAGCTCGCGCGCCAGCGAGCGCAGGTGCGTACGGGCGTCGTCGGTGTGGTCGGGGTGGTCGACCTCGACTCCCGCGAGGCCGGCACCGGCGAGCGTCTCGATGAGCGCGTCGGCGTGGGACGCGCCCCGCGACGCCGCCTTCGCATGCGCGAGCACGGCCACGCCGCCCGCACCGCGGACGAGCTCGACGGCGCGCACCGGGTCGAGAGCGTACTTGCTGACATGCGCGCGCCCGCCGTGGCCGATCCACTGCTCCGTGAACGCCTCGGGCACGTCGGTCACGACGCCGAGCTCGATCATGGCGCGCGCGACGTGCGGACGTCCGACGGAGCCGCCGTCGGCGAGCTCCTCGACCCGTTCCCAGGTGACCGGCACGCCGAGCTCGCGCAGCCGTACGACCATCTCGCGGGCACGGCGCACGCGGTCGGACCTGATCCTGTCGCGCTCGGCGGCGAACGCGGGCTCGTCCGGGTCGAACAGGTATGCGAGCAGGTGCACGCTCCTGCCGTCGTAGCGGCAGGAGATCTCCGCGCCGGGGACCAGGGTGAGACCGTCGGGCAGCGCCGCCGTCGCGCGGGCGTGCCCGCCGACGGTGTCGTGGTCGGTGAGCGCGACGACGGTGAGGCCCGCGTCGGCCGCGTTGCGGACCAGCTCCTCCGGCGTGTCGGTGCCGTCGGACGCGGTGCTGTGGGCGTGCAGGTCGATCCTCATCCGGCCGCGCCCGCTACCTGAGCACTGTGTCTCCACGCGCCCGCTTCCTCGCTCACGGGGCCAACATAGGCGAGAGGGCACCGAAGTCGAGGGTGTCGGGGACCTTCGCCCGCAGGTCGGCGAGCAGCAGGTCCTCGACCAGCAACGCCCCGGCGCTCGCGGGCGACAGCACGACCCACAGCCAGCAGCCACCGGCCTCGCCGACGTAAACCGCCCGGTCGGCGTCGCTCTGCACGCACCACAGCGGGGCCTCGTGCCCGAGCGCACGCACCTGAGCGTCCGCTTGCCCCTTGCCGACGCCGCCTCCGGGGTCGACGCCCGGCAGCCCGGCGAACCGCGCGCCGAGTCCGACGCCGGGTTCCTCCGCGACCAGGAGGAGGTCGGCGGGCCCGCCGAACGGGTTGGGCCCCGAGCACGCCACGACGGTCGCCCGGCCGCCGGTGCGCTCGTCGCCGGCGTACGACGCCCCCGTCACGAGCCACGCGGCGGGCAGTGGGCGCGGCAGCCAGACGGGCACGCGCGCCTTGCCCGCGATGGCGGCGAGAGTGGCGGTACTCGGTCTGGCGGCCGCGTGGAACGGGTCGACGCGGCCGTGCCACGGGCACGTCCAGGCACTCGACCACGGACCCGGCGCATGGATCTGGTGCGGGCCGTGCGGGCAGGTCGGCGCCCGATGCATGCCCATGACCATACTGAAGCCATGCTGATCCCGTGCGTAGGCGGCGTCGTCGACGACGGCGCGCGCCTGCTGCTGGTGCGGCGTGGACGGCCGCCGGGCGAGGGCCTGTGGTCGCTGCCCGGCGGGCGGGTCGAGCCCGGCGAGAGCGACGCCGAGGCCGTCGTCCGCGAGCTGCATGAGGAGACCGGACTCGCCGTGAGCCCGGGCGCGCTCGTCGGCACGGTCGAGCGCGACGCTCCCGGCGGGGACACCTACGTCATCCGCGACTACCGATGCACGGTCGTCGGCGGCACCCTCGCCGCGGGCGACGACGCGCGTGACGCCCGCTGGGTGCCGTACGCCGACGTGCCTGCCCTCCCCCTCACGGACCGGCTCCTCGACACCCTCAGGTCGTGGCGCGTGCTCCCCCCGCCGGTCACTTGACGGACGAGTCGCCGAGCTGCTCGCGGACGAAGGCGCGGGCGTCGTGGATGCGTGACTTCACCGTGCCGAGCGGGATGCCGAGGTGCCCGGCGATCTCGTTGTAGTCCATCTGGACGACGTCACGCAGCACGATCGGCTCGACGAGGTCGGCCCTGGTGTCCTCGAGCTTGTCGAGGGCCTCGAGCAGGTCGAGCCGCGAGCCGGCCACGACGCTCGTGCGCCGCGGGTCGGGGTTCTCCATCTGGAACTCGCTCGTCTGCTCGGCGGCACGGCGTTTGAGGGAGCGGTACGTCTGCCGCGCGCAGTTCGCGGTCACGGTGTAGAGCCAGGTCGTGAACTTCGACCGGCCCTCGAAGCGTGTGATGTTCTGCGCGACCTTCAGCAGGGTGTCCTGGCAGGCCTCCTCGGCGTCCTGCTGGTACGGCAGGAACCGCGAGCACCGGCGCATGACGTCGCGCTGGATGGCCTGCAGCAGCGAGTCGAGCGCGGGCCGGTCGCCCGCGGCCGCGCGCCGGGCGAGCGCCTCGATGTCGTCCTGACCGTCCACCGGTACTCCCTCGAAGAGACGTGTGCCTTCCCGAACCGTACTAGGAGGTTGGTGTGAAGCGTGCTCGTCGCGAGCGGCGTCCAGGGCGGTCAATGGCGGCGGCGGAGGACGAGCTCGTACTGGAACGTACTTGCGAGCTCCGACAACGCCGCCAGTGGCCGTCCTGGGCGTCGCGTAGCAGAGCAACGTTTCACACCAGCCTCCTAGTAGTACTTTGTTATGTCGAGTCTGCGGGGGTGGGTGGGCGTGGCAGGACGGGTTGCAGGCAGAGACGGCAAGCGCCGGTCCAGACGCCGAGTAGGGCCTGGAGTTCGCGGAGGACGGCGTAAAGAGTCA
>WHST01000169.1 GCA_009379955.1 Streptosporangiales bacterium
ACCACGTGATCGTCGATCAACACGTACAGTGCGGTCAGGAGGGTGTTCAGATCTTTGCTCACACATCGAACATGAACACCCTCCCCCACATCCACGGCCACGACGCGCCCAGGCCCTTCAAGGAATCACTCATCTAGCCCCAAAGCCGTGTAGTTGGCGGGGCGGCTGGTTGTCATGGGATGCGCGGTGGTGGCGCGTCGGTGCCGGTGAAGGCAGCGGAACTCCGGTAAGAGGGATCGTCCTACCAAGACGTCCTCTGTCCCTGGAGCTCCGCTGTCCGCCAAGTCTGTCATCACTGGTGTTGTCACCGTGGCTGGAGCCGGTTCGTGCCGGGTCATCTTGGTGAGCTGACGCGGATCGTGCCGGCAGCGGATCGGGCAAGCCACCGGGCATCCTCGCCGAACGCCACCAGGTCACCACCGACGAGGCGTTCGCCATGCTGGTGCAGTCCTCCACGACCCATAATGTCGCGCGTCATGATTCCTGGCAGGGCTGTTGTGTCAGTCCTGAGGGAGAATCCAAGACATGGGAAGACCGCCATCGATCCCGGTTGAGACGAAGACCCGGATCGTGTTGAGCGTGTTGGCCGGTGAGATGTCGATCGCCGAGGCTGCGCGCAAGGAGAAGGTCAGCGTACAGTCGATCGGCCGGTGGAAGGCCGACTTCCTTGAGGCTGGCAAGACCGCGTTGACGGCTGGCAAGTCCGGTCCCTCGACGCGGGAGGAACACCTGGAGGCCGAGGTCGCCGACCTGACCCAGGCGCTGGGTGAGGCCGCCGTCGAGGTGCGGGTGTGGAAGAAGTCCGCGGAGGGCCGGTTGGGCCCTTCGAGGACCACTGGGGTGATCCGCGTCGGGGCGGGCATGTCGACCACGAGGTTCTGCCAGCTGATCGACGTGCCCGAACGGACCTGGCGGCGCTGGCAAGCCAAGGCCCGTGCCGGTGGTCAGTCGAAGGGGCCCTGGCCACGGCCGGCCCGGCTATCGGCGAAGGACGTGACACTCACCCATGCGCTGGCGCACCCGGCGTGGGGACACCGCAAGATCTGGGCCATGGTCCGCCACGACGGCCACGTGGTGTCCAAGGCGACCGTGCTGTGGCTGCTGCGCGAGGAGGGACTGATCCTGCCCGCGCACTACCAGCGGGAACGCCGCGCTCTCCGAGTTCGTGCGCAAGCTGTTCGAAGCACTTTCGACGACGTCGCTCGGTTGCCTCACCGGTACGACCGTGCCGGACGACGACCACGTGCAGCGCTGGCAGCTCAGCGACCGTCCTGATGATCGCTCTCCGGGAACGTGCGGACTCAGCGTGCCAGTGGAGCTTGTTAGATCCCGGCGGACGCAGCTCAGCGATTACTCGGCGAACCCCGTCCGCCTCGTCGTCGTCGATCAGCGCCGCCGCCAAGATGTAGGTGTCCGGGTCGAGTCTGCGGTTTGACTCTGACTCGTCGACGTACGCTCGCCACACGGCGTTGTGATCTACGTCCCTAATCGCCGGGCGCCGTCAGTCCAGGGATCCGTCGAGGACGGAGTTGCCGGTCCATGCGCCGTGGGTTCGGCGTGCGATGCGGCGGTACGCCGATTCGCCTACGACGTCGAGTACGAGGTCGGCGGTGCCAGACTCGGTGATGCGGTCGGCCAGCAGCTTGGCGTCAGCGGTCCAGTCCAGTTCGAGCAGGCGCTGCAACCGCGCCGCTCCGCTGACGACGGCATCTGGCGGTTCCTCACGGTGCGCGTGATCATGCACGACGTCCGCGAAGCCCTTTCCGAACCAGACAGCGTCGCGGGGCGAGCGGGCGCGGCCGGACCCGACCTTGCGTCGTTGCGAGTGCGTCCCAGAGCCGACGCGTGGCGTCGAGGGCTTCCTCCTCGGCCAGTGGCACGGGGAGGTGCTCGCCGTCGTTCTCCCCACCAGGACGATCAGCATCTCCTCGAACCGCGACAGCACGGCAGTCAGCTCGTCGTCGAGGTCGGGTACGAGACAGGTACGGCGACAGACGTTGTGCATGCCTTGAGGCTACGGGATTCGGGCAGACGGCACTACGCTCCGGTCGGACGGCTTGAAGACGTCCCGTCGAACGAAGTCGTCCCTCGGCCTATTGGTGCAGTCGTGTTCAAGACGCCACCTCCGCTTCACTGGCGAGTGAGGCGAGATACGCGCGTACGAGTTGGGCCCGCGGCTGGCCGATGCGCATCCGGGCTCGGATGGTGCGAATGGACGGCACGTGTCCGGTGGCGAGATCGTCAGCGAACGTGTCGGCTGCCTGCCGTTGCAGCGGGTTCGCCTCGGGTACGGGCTGGGGTACGCACTCAGGACTGGGTACGTCGGCGGATATGGGACCCGTGCTGCGGATGATCAGCATCAGCAGTTCGTACGACCCGACGAGCGCGACGGCCGGCCACGCGGCCACGACGGCGCCTACCGGACCACTGCCAATACCGTGGGCAGCATTCGCGGCGAGCGTCGCGACGATGCCGAGACCGAGCAGCCAGCGGGCCAGGTTCGGTACGGGTACGTTCCGCCGCGCCGCGTGCAACAGCACCATCGAACTGGCGTAGATCAGCCCGTCGACGGTCAAAGGAACGAGACGGGCGGTCGTCCCGTCTTCGCCGTAGGCGCGGACAAGTGCGTAAGCGTGGTCGTAGGAGACGATGGTTGCAACAGCGGCGACGCACAGGACAGCGCCAGCGGTCGACCATCGGATGGCGTGATCGGTTCTGTTCTTGATGGGTCCTCCTGTCAGCTCGAGCCGTTGTTGATGTGCGGTGAGCCGCGGTGGAGGACGTGATCTCGGCGTCACGACGAGCAGGGACGTCCGGTGAGTTCTCACAGAGCTCTCACCGGACGAGCCCGGACGATCGATGACCAGTCCGGATTCAACAGGACGGGCCCCTGCCTCTGACCTGGACTGGAGCCGACTAGACTGAACACCCCCGGACGGTCCGGACTAGCGTGAGCTACCCGAAGGGTTACTGGTTCGAGTCCAGTCGCGGGAGCTCATCGTCGGCCGCAGGTGGTCGCGGGGCCGGGGTCGTAGGGGCGGTAGCTCAGCCGGTTAGAGCAGCGGACTCATAATCCGTCGGTCGCGGGTTCGAGCCCCGCCCGCCCCACCACCTGCGAATACGTGAGCATTCGATCAGCGGCCTTACAGCGGAGTATCGGGCAGCGCTCCTAGCATCGGGCCTCCGAGTCCTTACCGACGTGGCGCGTATCCACCGGCTCGCCTGTGTCGATCACGGTCGCGACCGCTTCTCTCGGTAGCCTCGCTGAAACAGTCGTCGCTGGGCGGGACTCGAGTGCCCGGATGCGCCGACCCAGCGACATCGCGATCAACACGGCAGCGCCGGGCAGACTGGCGACGAGCGCCATGACGCCGTACACGACGGCGGTGGTGACGCCCTGGGCCGCGCCCAGCCCTGCCAGGCCGAAGGCCGCTGCGGCGACACCCTCCCGTGGCCCCCACCCGCCGATGTTCGTCGGCACCGCCGCGGCCACGAGCACCAGCAGGGCGAGCGGCAGCAGTCGGATCGTCGATGCGCTCGCTCCGGCCGTTCGTGCGGCGATCAGGAACATTGCCGCATGGCCCACCACGACCACGGTGGACGCAAGCACGACGCCGGGCCAGACCCGCCGCGCCGTCAGCCCCTCGCGGATATCGGCGGACACTGCGTGCAGCATCCGCGTCCAGCGCGACGTCCCGCCGCCAGGCAGCACCCGAATCAGCAGCAGGGCGCCCAACGCACCTGCAATGACAGCGGCAGCGACCACCGGCATGGACGAGCGCACCGGAGACGGGAGCAAGAGGAGCACGAGCAACGTCAACATCGCCTGCACAAGCTGTCCGGCGAAGCGTTCCCAGACGACGGCACGCAGGCCCCGGCCGACATTGCCGACGTCGCAACCGTGCCGCACCCCGCGGTGTACATCGCCGACCACGCCGCCGGGCAACGTCGTGTTGAGGAACTGCGACCGGTAGTACGCGGCGACCGCGCCCGGCAGCGACACGCCGAGGCCCAGACCGCGGGCAACCAACCTCCAACGCCATGCGCAGCACACCGTGGTCAGCACCGCGATGCCGGACGCCGCCGCCAGTGACCACCCGCTGATCAGGCCAACGGCGGCGAGGAACGGGCCGGTGCCCAACCGCCAGAGCAGGGCGGCGACGATCGCGACGCCGCTCAGCACGCGCACCAACGTCCACCAGGTCCGACTCATCCGCATCGGCGCCCCTCTCTGACATGGCATACGGGCGCAACGGTTCGCCGGTTCATCGGTTCGCCAGGATCATCGAGAGAGGACCAGCAGGTCCTGGTGGTGCACCGTGACGCCAAGTCGACCGGCCGCCGCCTCGGCGAGCCGGCGTCGAGCATACGACGCGGCGAGGGCGCCCAACTCGGGTCGCTGCTCGCACGCTGCGCCCACCCAGCCGGTGAACCACTCCACCGGCAGGGCCGCATCGGTGGCGTCGAGCCGCCACGGGCTGGGGCGGACATGCACGTCGGCGCCGAACCGGGTGAACGCGCCGACGGTTGCGTCGACCGCGTCCGGGCCGAGCAGGCGCCGGCCGCCGACGGTGCGACGTTGGTGGGCGTTGAACGCGCCGGCAATGTGCTCGTCAAGCGGGTCGGACGGCGTGAGGTCGACGCGTCCGACGACGGAGATGGTCACCAGGACCGGACAGCCTGCCTCGGCGCAGGTCGTCACGAACCGGTCCAGCTCGTCGGCGGTCATGGTGTCGAGCAGGGCTGACGCGGTGATCAGCTGAGCGTCGGCCAGATCACCAGCGGCCAGCCGCGTGATGTCGCGCTGCCGGGTCTCGATGGTGACGTGGGCCCCGTCGGCGGCCATGTCCGGCCGGTCGGCGGCAGCATGGGCGAGTAGCTGCGCATCCCGGTCGTACATGACCCAGTGCTGTGTCCCGGTCAGCTGCGGGGCGAGCCAGCGGCCCATCGACCCCGTACCGCAGCCGAGGTCGTGAATGACCGATCGGCCGCGCGCCGGCAGCCGCTGCCGGACCTGTTCGACCAACTCGACCGCACGCGCCGCGGCGTCGGCCGGCTCCCGCAACTGCAGCCATTGTGGACTCACCCCGACCGTCGCTGCGGTCACAGCGCTCGCTCGTAACTGGCCCACGCGACGTGGGATTCGTGCAAGGTGACCGTGATCCCTGCCAGTCCCAGGGCGCCGTCACCGAGAGCACCGGCTCGCACCCGCTCGGCGAGTCGATCGGCGACCACCTGGGCCAGTGCCTCGGTGGAGGTGTTCATGCCCGCGAACGCGGCTTCGTCGTCGAGGTTGCGAAGCGTCAGCTGAGCTACCACGGCGCGCAACTCCTCGGTCGCCCGTCCGATGTCGACGACGATGTTGTCGGCGTCGAGAGTCGCCCGCCGGAATGTCGCGTCGATGAGGAAAGTGGCCCCGTGCAGGCGTTGGGCGGGTCCGAACACCTCACCACGGAGGCTGTGAGCGATCATCATGTGATCACGGACGGTCACACTGAACATGCCTTCACCCTTCACCGTAGGTCAACGTGTGACAGAGCCCGGGCAAGCTCCCATCCGCGAGCCGGGTCATGACATCGGGCAGCTCGTCGAAGCGGGACACCCCCGTGATCAGCGCGTCGAAGGCCGGATCGCGCAGCAGATCCAGGGCCAGCGCCAGCCGCTCGGAAGCACTGCGACGTCCACGCCGGGCCGTGGACACCATGCCGACCTGGCTGGCGCGAATGCCCAATCGCCCGGAGTGGAAGGCCCCGCCGAGTGAGACGCGGACCTCCGCGTCCCCGTACCAACTGAGCTCGATGACGGTGCCCTCCGGGGCGAGGAGGTCCAGCGACCTCTGCAGCCCGGCAGACGTCGCGCTGGCGTGGACGACGAGGTCACAGCCGTCGGCGGCCTCGGCGGGCAGCGCGAAGTCGACACCGAGCGCGGCCGCGACGTCGGCCCGTGAGGAGTCGATGTCGACAAGGGTGACTCGGACCCTGGGGAACTTGGAGAGCAGGCGCGCTACGCAGCAGCCGACCATGCCGGCGCCGACGACCGTGATCCGGTCGCCGAGGAGCGGAGCCGCATCCCACACGGCATTGACGGCCGTCTCGACGGTGCCGGCGAGTACCGCACGCGCAGACGGCACCTCATCGGGCACGACGGTCGTGGCCCCGGCCGGTACCACGTAGGCGGTCTGGTGCGGAAACAGGCAGAAGACTCTGCGGCCACGCAGCTCGGCCGGACCGTGTTCGACCACGCCGACGTTCAGGTACCCGTACTTGACCGGTCCCGGGAACTCGCCCTCCTGGAAGGGTGCCCGCATCACGGCAGCCTGGCTCGCCGGGACACCGCCACGAAACACCAGCGTCTCGGTGCCGCGGCTCAGACCGGAACGCAACGTGCGCACGACGACGTCGCCGGGACCCGGCTCGCTTAGCGGCGTCGGCCGGATTTCGCCCACGCCGGGTTCACGTACCCAGAACGCACGTGCGTCAGTCCTCACCGGCTTCGCCCTCCGCACGCCCTACAGACCGGACCCTCGCATTTCCGTACTCTGCGACACGCAGGAGAGACAGCCGGCTCTCGAGTCGTGTCGCGAGACTTGCTGCGTCTGTGAAGAGCTCGGCGTCGATGCCGGCCTGCCGAGCCGCCAGGACGTTGTCCATGGTGTCATCGGTGAAGAAGCAGTCAGCTGGTGACACGTCGAACCTGCGGGCGCTCTCTCGATACACGGCAAGATCGGGCTTGACCAATCCAACTTCGGCCGAGCAGATGACCACGTCGAAGAGTCCGTCCAGACCCAGGTATCGAAGATCGGACGACAGGGCGTCGTGTGCGTTCGACAACAACCCGACGGGTACGAGCCGACGTGTCAGGCGAATCAACGCAACGACCTCAGGATCAACCACGCCCTTGTCAGCCTGCCACCTGTCAACGGCGGGCACGGCGGTGGAGCGCGGGTACTGCGCGGCGAGTTCGCGCTTGGTCGCGGAACACCACTCCGCGTACGTGATCTCGCCACGCAGACTGGCCTCGTATTCCGGTACCGAGAATGCCACGGTACGAAGAGTGCCCACAGGCAGGCCGCACGCAGCCTCCGCCTCCACCGCATGACGCGGATCCCAATGCCGGACAACCCCATCCATGTCGAACAGACACACTTGGGCAGCTCGCGTCATCGTCTCTCCCACTGCGCACGTCTGAACCTCTCGCGCCGTTCCTCCGTGTCAACGAGTATGTCGCGTAGTACGGAACACCGCAGCCAGGTCCGTCCCCGGTTGGGTGGAAGGCGAGGCCAAGATCATCACTGTGTGTGGACAGGACGGTCATGAGGCAGGACGAGCGCCCTCCGTTCGCCCACGCCCTGCAGCGAGCCCGCGTATCGGCGTACGGCCCCGGCGAGTTCATCGGCCAGGAGAGCTTCATGCGCGCCTCCGAGATCCGGGCGCTGGCGGGCCGGGCCGGCATCGCACCCGGGGTCTCCGTACTGGACCTGTGCTGCGGCGTAGCCGGGCCAGGACGGTTCATCACTCGGGAGCTGGGTTGCCGCTATCTCGGGGTGGACCTCAGCGCCAGCGCCATCGACATCGCACGCGAGAGCACGGGCGACCTTCCGTGTCGGTTCGAGGTCTCGCAGATACCTCCTGTCCCTCCCGGCACGTTCGACGTGGTGCTCCTGTTCGAGACCATGCTTGCCTTTCCCGAGAAGGAGACGCTGCTCAAGGAAGTGTCCCTGGCGCTCAGGACGGGCGGTCGGTTCGCCGTCACCGTGGAAGCGGGACCACCCCTCACCGAGGCAGAGCGCGAGAGCATGCCGGATGCCGACACTGTCTGGCCCACCCCGCTACCGGAGGTGCTGGCGTGCTTGGAGGGAGTGGGGCTGGCCGTCCGGTGGCAGGAAGACTGCAGTCGGTCCCACCTCGCCGTCGCGGACTCGTTGATCAACGCCTTCGCCGCCGACGCTACGGACATCGCCGCCCGGATCGGCACCCGAGCGCTCGAGGAGTTGCTGGCCGCCCATCGGCTCTGGAGCGACTGGCTGCGGGAAGGGCGGATCCGCAAGATCGCCGTCGTCGCGGAGAAAGCGGAGCTGCCGGCATGACAACCGCTCATCGGGTCACCGCCCTGGTCAGTACGCGCGCGACGCACTCCGTTGTCGCGGACCAGCCGGTCAGGGTACGGCGACGCTCCGCCGCAGCCAGCCGGAGTCGCCGCCGCAGGGCGGAGTCCTGCAGCCAGCTGCGTAACGCACCCGCCAGCGCGGACACGTCGCCCGGGGGAACCAGCAGTCCCGGGCGGCGGCCGTCGGCGGTCCGGTCGAGCGCATCGGCGAGCCCGCCGACCGCGGTCGCGATGACCGGCAGTCCGCGGGCGAGTGCCTCGGTGACGACCATGCCGTACGTCTCGGCACGCGACGCGAGGACGAGTACGTCTGCCGCGTGGTATGCGCGGTCGAGTTCTTCACCCGTGCGCGGACCGGTGAAGTGCACCCGCGCGCCGATCCCGTCGGCGTCGGCCCGGCGACTCAGCCGACCGACGAAGGCAGGATCGAGGCACAGCGAGCCGACGCAGTCGCAGCGCCACGACAGGTCGGCGATCAGCGCCAGTGCGGCAAGCAACTCGTCGTGTCCCTTGTGCGGTTGGACGGCCGCGACACAGAGCAGCTGACCGCCCCTCGCTGTACCAGGCGCCGGGCTGGCAAGGTCGACGCCTGGCTCGGCGACGAAGACTCGCTCGGCCCGCAGCTCGTACCGAGCGAGTAGCTGTCCGCGGGTCCAACGACTCGTCGCGATGACGGCGGTGGCGGCGGACAGAACCGCATATTCGGTGTCTGGCGCGTCGTCATCTGAGCTACCGTCACCCAGCAGCATGTGGACGAGGATGACGAGCCGGAGCCGGCGCGTCTCGGGTACCAACACGGATGCGACGCTCGACGCGATGAGGCCGTCGATCAGTACGACGGCGCCGTCCGGGATGCCGGCGACGGTGCGGGTCAGCGCACGCTCCGCCGTCACATCCGGGCGGGGCCATGAGCCGCGAGCCAGATGTTCGTGCACGGTCCAGCCGGTGGCGACGAGACCTCGACAGACCCGGCGGTCATAGGTGTTGCCGCCGCTCGGCGTCGCCGGATCGTCGATACCGTCCGGAACGATCACGTGCACGTCAGTCATATCGTCCCTTCTTGCTCGACCCGGGTTGAACTCCAGCGGCATTGTTGCCGTAGTAGTCACTGTTGCAGCGGTGGACACGAATGAGGGGCGCAGATGGTTCGAACCGGCCCGGTGATCGCGCTGATCGCCCAGTTGGCGTTGCTCGCCGTCCTCGCCGGGACCGTCGGACTGAGTGCCGTCGGCTGGCTGGTCGGTGCCGTTTACGGTCTGGTCGTGAACGCCTTGCTGGTCGTGGGACTCGCCCGCTCCGGTGCTAGGGTCCTGGGCTCGGCCAATGCAGTGACGCTCTTCCGGGCCACCCTCGTCGGCGGCGTCGCCGCGCTGATCGCCGACTCCTTAGTCCGGAGCGTGTCGGTCCCGATGATCGTGGTGCTCGCGGCGGTGGCGCTCCTCCTCGACGCGGTGGACGGTCGAGTCGCCCGGCGAACCAGGATGGTGTCGCCGCTCGGTGCAATCTTCGACCAGGAGATCGACGCGTTCCTGATCCTCATCCTGAGTGTCGCCGTCGCCCGTTCGATCGGCCTGTGGGTGCTCGCCATCGGCGTGGCGCGCTACGCGTACATGGCAGCCGGGTGGCTGCTGCCTTGGCTGCGCGAACCACTGCCGCCGCGCTACTGGGGTAAGGTCGTCGCGGCCACCCAGGGCATCGTTCTCACGATCGCCGTCGCGAGTTTCCTGCCCGCGCCGGTGACCGTCGGCATCGTGGCGACGGCGCTGGTTCTGCTCGCCGAGTCATTCGGCCGTAGCGTGTGGTGGCTGTGGCACGACCGCCGTTCACGGCGCACGACCAGCGTTCACTGTGTCGGCAGCAGCGCGAGCTAGAGGCTGAGATGGACGTGAACGAGTCACCCGGTCCAGAAGCGCCGGAGGTCGCGCACGGGCGCGACCGGATACGCACCGGCGCTGCCTGGGCGCTCACCGCTCTCGCGTTCCTGGTCGTCTGGCTCGCTCTGGTCGGGCCGAATCAGCTCGACCGTGTGACGCCGGCAGCCTTTCTCCGCATTCCGGTCGAGGGACTGGTCCTGGTGGCGATCTGTCTCTGTCTTCCGGCGCGGGCACGCCGCATCGTCGCCGTGACGGTCGGCCTCCTGCTCGGCCTGCTGAGCATCGTCAAGCTGTTCGACCTGCCCTTCTACTATTGGCTCGACCGGCCGTTCAGTCCGGTGACCGACTGGGGCAACCTGAAACCGGCGATCCGGCTGCTGCGTGACTTGGCCGGCGACAAGATCGTCGCCGCCGAGATCGTCTCCCTGCTCCTTCTTCTCGCGATCCTGGTGTTGCTGCCGCTGGCGCTGGTGCGGCTCACTCGACTCACCTCCAGACATCGCACCGGCTCGGCTCGCGCGGTCGCGGTGCTGGGGATGGTCTGGATCATGTGCCTCGCCTTCAACGTGCAGCTCGACGACGGCGGGCCGGTCGCGTCGCGAAGCGCCACCACACTCGCCTACGATCACGTCGGCGCGGTGCACGCGGACCTCAGGGATCCACGGGTCTTCGAGTCGGCGCTTGCAGCGCCCGACCCGCTTGCCCGAACTCCGCGTGCGGACCTTCTTTCCGAGCTGCGCGGCAAGGACGTCCTCGTGGTGTTCGTGGAGAGCTACGGCGAGGTCGCGATCCGCGGGTCGTCGTACTCGCCACAGATAAACTCCGTACTCGAGTCCGGGACGCGTGGATTGAATTCCGCTGGGTTCTCCTCTCGCAGCGCCCTTCTGACGTCACCGACATTCAGTGGCGTCAGCTGGCTGGCCCATGCCACGCTGCAGTCGGGACTGTGGGTCGACAATCAAGACCGCTACGACCGGCTCGTCGACAGCAACCGCTTCACGCTGAGCGATGCGTTCAAGGATGCGGGCTGGCGAACGGTCGGCGACGTGCCGGCAAACAACCGTCCCTGGCCGGAGGGAAAGTCGTTCTACAACTACGACAAGCTCTACAACAGCCTGAACGTCGGGTACGTCGGGCCGAAGTTCGGCTACGCCCCCGTGCCCGACCAGTACTCGCTGGCCGCCTTCCAGCGAATGGAATTGGCGAAACAGGACCGCAAGCCTGTCATGGCCGAGATCGACCTGGTGTCCTCGCACGCACCCTGGACCCCGCTTCCGCACATGGTCGGCTGGAACCAGGTCGGCGATGGCTCGATCTATGACGGCATGCCCCAGCAGGGACAGTCGCCCAGCGTCGTCTGGCGGGATTCGCAGAAGGTGAAGAATGCTTACGGCCAGTCGATCCAGTATTCGCTGAGGAGCCTCTTCTCGTTCGTGCAGAACTCACACAACGAGGATCTCGTGCTTGTCGTTCTGGGCGACCACCAGCCAGGCACCATGGTCAGCGGGTCGGATGCGAACCGCCGGGTGCCGATCTCGATCATCGCGCACGATCCGAAGGTCATGGACCAGATCTCATCGTGGGGTTGGCAGGACGGAATGCAGCCCGATTCGCACGCACCGGTGTGGCCGATGGATGCCTTCCGAGACCGCTTCCTGACCGCCTACTGTCGGTAGCACCGGGTGATCCGAAGGATTTACCCGCCTCGGTGCGGCGGTGGGGTCCGTCGTGGCGCTCGCGTTCAGCATGCGGTCTGGTGGGCAGCGGTGCGGCACTGATCGTGGTGCACGTGACGGTGTTCGGCGACGAGGCGGCAGCCCTCATGGAGGTTGCTCGTCCTGGCCGGGATCATCGGTTGCCGTGGCGGGTCTCAAGGCGGCATCCGACCAGGACCGGCCGCAACCACCCGGCTGCCGGACCTCGGCACGTCCTCGGGATGGCCCGGCTTATGCCGGCGCGCCGCAACCCGGGTTCCCCAGTTGATGGGCACATGAGGTTGCTGGATTGCGGGTTGACCTGCGGGAACGTGCCGGGCAGCGCGTGGGGCGCGTGTGCCTACGCCCTCTGATGCGCTCGGTGGGGGTGTTTTGCCTGGTCAGGAGGTCTCTAGCGTGGTGATAGCGGGTGGCGCGGTGACCTGACAATCGCGCAGAATGCTGGACTGCGCGGTGGTGAGTGGGGTGGTGTGCACGGCAGTGCCGGCGCTGCCGGTGAGCACGACGGCGTGGACG
>WHST01000170.1 GCA_009379955.1 Streptosporangiales bacterium
CGGCGGGAGACCCGTCGACGGTTGCCGTACTCGACATCGGTGAAACTGGCCTGATCGCTGCGCACACCTCATCATTCCGCGATCCCCAGCACCCAGCCAGACGGCACCCCGGACGAACCAGAAAATCAGCGCATCCCTAGGCTCCACCCAAGCGACGTACCCCCCTAGCGTCGCTGTCGGAGGTGCCGTGATCGTCGCCGGTGTCCAGCGTCTGGGCGCTCGGTTCCTCGCGATCCGGGTGGTACTGGCTGCGCTGATCCTGGTGCCCGTCGTCGTGGCGGGGCCGGCGTCGATCGCCCGGGCGGCCCAGCCCGACGACCTGCCCGTCGAGGTGAGCGCCGGCGGCGGCTTCGTCAACAGCAGCTCCTACGAGGCCGGCTCGTACGCCTTCTCCGTCCAGCGCGACGGCACCGCCTACCTCGTCACGGCCCGGCATGTCGCGCCGCGTGGCGCGCTCGTCTACGGGTCCGGCGGGCTGCTCGGCGGCACCTCCGAGGTCTCCAGGTCCCGCGACGCGGCGTACGTCCGGCTGGACCGCGCCGTCCCCGTCGGTGTCGTCCAGATCGCGACGTCCGACACCGGTGCGCCGGTCACCGCCGCGGTCGACGACGTCGCGTCCCGCGGCACGATCGAGGTCGGTCAGCGGGTCTGTCACAGCGGCTACGCGGAGTCGACCCAGGATGCCGGCGGGTTCGTCTGCGGCGACGTGGTCGACGTACCCCGGGTGTGCCGGGCCTACGAGGCCGACACCGGCTGTGAGATCACCATGCGCAGCGACGAGGGCCAGCGGGTCGGCTGGCTCGGCGACTCCGGCGGTCCGGTGTGGCAGTCGGTGGGGTCGGGACGCATCAGGCTGCTCGGCGTCTTCACGTCGGTGTCGTCGCCGACCGGGGGTCCGCCGACGCGTGGTCACTTCGTTCCCGCGTTCGACGTGCTCGATGATCTTGGCGGCACGCCCGTTCGTGCGTCATCCTAGGGCGTCGGCCTAGGGGGCAGCGAGCGGAGAGGGTGAGGACACGATGTCCGACTACCACCTCTCGTACACGGTCGTCGGCGTGGTCATGCTGGTGGGGGCGGTGTTCCTCGCCGTGGCGTTCACGGCCAACCGCATGCTCCGGCCGCACGGCCCGACCACGGAGAAGCTGCACAGCTACGAGTGCGGCGTCGACCCCGTCGGCGACGGCTGGGCGCAGCTGCACGTCCGCTACTACGTCTACGCCTACCTCTACCTCGTGTTCGCCGTCGACGTCGTCTTCCTCTTCCCCTGGGCCACCGTGTTCGCCGCGCCCGGCTTCGGTGTCGAGACCGTGGTCGAGATGTTCGTCTTCGTCGGCTTCCTCGTGGTCGGACTGGTCTACGCGGCGCGCAAGGGCGTGCTGACGTGGACGTGACGCCTGTCCCGCTGCCGACGCCGCGGCTCGGGGTGCTCTCGCGCATCGTCCCCGACCCCGTGCGCATCGTCCTCAACTGGGGACGCCGCTACTCGCTGTGGGTCTTCAACTTCGGGCTCGCCTGCTGCGCGATCGAGTTCATCGCCACGTCCATGGCCAGGCACGACTTCATCAGGCTCGGCGTCATCCCGTTCGCGCCCGGTCCCCGCCAGGCCGACCTCATGGTCGTGTCCGGCACGGTGACCGACAAGATGGCGCCGGCCATCAGGCGGCTGTACGAGCAGATGCCCGAGCCCAAGTACGTCATCTCGTTCGGTGCCTGCTCCAACTGCGGCGGGCCGTACTGGGACTCCTACTGCGTCACCAAGGGCGTCGACCAGATCGTGCCCGTCGACGTGTACGTGCCCGGCTGCCCGCCCCGTCCCGAGGCGCTGCTGCAGGGCATCGTCAAGCTCCAGGAGAAGATGGCGGGCGAGTCGCTGCGCACCCGGTACGGCGGCGAGGCGCCGACGGCCGACGCGCTGCGCCGGCCGTGGCAGGCGCCGCCGCCGACCCCGATCCCGCCATGGACCCCGGCGATCCCCGGCGGCATGCCGGTCGAGGACGCGCCGACCGCGGGCTACACCGACAGCTCGCTGGCCGGGCTCGGCCTGGCCGACGACGAGCCGACGCAGATCCTGCCGGCGCGCGAGCCAGGCGACGGGCCGATGCCGCCGTGGGGGCCGCGTCCGCCCGCCTCCGACGCCGACACCCGTCCGCTGCCGCCGGTCGACGGACCCGGCGATCCGGGGGAGCGGCGCTGATGAGTGGCGGGCGCGTCGTATGAGGGCACCTGAGCTCGCCGCCGCGCTGCGCGAGCGGTTCCCCGGCGCCGAGTGCGCGGTCGACGCGCACGACACGGTCACCGCCGACGTCCCCGGCGAGATCTGGGTCGCGGTCGCGAAGCACGCGCGCGACGGCCTCGGGTGCACGTACTTCGACTGGCTCTCGGCCGTCGACGAGCTCGACGACGGCTACGTCGTCGTCATGCACCTGTGGTCGATCGGCGCGCGCCGGCACCTGCTGCTGCGCACCCGGGTGGCCAAGGACGGCGACCTCACGGTGCCGACGGTGACGGGGGTGTTCCGCGGCGCCGCGTGGCACGAGCGCGAGACCGCGGAGATGTTCGGCCTGCTGTTCGCGGGCCACCCGAACCCTGCGCCGCTGCTCCTGCCCGACGGGTTCGAGGGTCACCCGCTGCGCAAGGACTTCGTCCTCGCGTCCCGGGTGGCGAAGGCGTGGCCAGGCGCGAAGGAGCCCGGCGAGTCCGACCACGAGGCGGCGCCGAGCCGGCGCCGGGTGCGTCCGCCCGGCAAGCCCGACCTCGACGAGTGGCGCGAGGCGTCTCGCCCTCCGGGGGAGCAGACGTGAACCCAGCGCTCGAGATCGCCGTCCGTGTGGTCGTCGTGTTCGTGGCGTTCCTCGCGTTCCCGATGCTCGTCGGCTACATGGAGCACAAGGTGATGGCGCACATGCAGGGTCGGATGGGCCCGATGTACGCCGGCGGCTTCCACGGCTGGGCGCAGCTCCTCGCCGACGGCGTGAAGTTCGCGCAGAAGGAGGACATCGTCCCGCGCGCGGCCGACCGCACCGTCTTCCGGCTCGCGCCGTGGGTCGCGCTGCTGCCGTACCTGCTCGTCCTCGTCGTCATCCCCGTCGGGCCCGGTGGTCTCGTCGGTCGCGACCTCGACGCCGGCCTCTTCTACGCCCTCGCCGTGATGGGCATCGGCGTGATCGGCGCCGTCATGGCGGGCTACGCAAGCGCGAACAAGTTCTCCCTCCTCGGCGGGGTGCGGGTGGCCGCCCAGCTGATGGCGTACGAGCTGCCGCTGGTGCTCGCGGCGGTGTCGGCGGCGATGGCAGCGGGCACCCTGTCGCTCACCGGCATCGTCGAGGAGTGGCAGCCGTGGTGGCTGCTCTGGCAGCTCGTCGCACTCGTCGTCTTCCTCGTCGCCGGTGTCGCGGAGCTGCGCCGACCGCCGTTCGACATGCCGGTCGCCGACTCGGAGATCATCTTCGGGCCCTACACCGAGTACACCGGCCTGCGGTTCGCGCTCTTCCTCCTCGCGGAGTACGCCGGCATCGTCGTGATCTCCGCGCTGACGACCGTGCTGTTCCTCGGCGGCTGGAAGGGTCCGTTCCTCGACGCCGAGCTCGGCTGGCTGTGGACCTGCGCCAAGGTGCTGCTCGTGTCGTTCGTGGTGATCTGGCTGCGGGTGTCGTTCCCGCGGCTGCGCGAGGACCAGCTGCAGCGGCTCGCCTGGATCGGACTCGTGCCGCTGGCGCTCGCCCAGTTGCTGCTGACCGCGATCGTGAAGGTGGCGATGACATGACCGACGACCAGCCGCAGGACAAGACTTCGCTCCCCGGACTCGGACTCGTCAAGGGGCTCGCCACGACGCTCAAGACGATGGTCAGCCCGTCCGGCACCGACGAGTACCCGCACGCCGTGCCCGACCTGCCGCCGCGCAGCAGGGGCGTGATCGGCCTGCTCGAGGAGAACTGCACCGTCTGCATGCTGTGCGCCAGGGAGTGCCCCGACTGGTGCATCTACATCGACTCGCACAAGGAGCCGGTGCCGCCCGCGAAGCCCGGCGGCCGCGAGCGCAGCACCAACGTCCTCGACCGCTTCGCCATCGACTACGCCCTCTGCATGTACTGCGGCATCTGCATCGAGGCCTGCCCGTTCGACGCGCTGTTCTGGTCACCGGAGTTCGAGTACGCCGAGGGCGACATCCGCGACCTCGTCCACGAGCGCGACCGGCTGCGCGAGTGGATGTGGACCGTGCCGCCACCGGCCGGCAACGACGACGCCGCGCCGGCACCGAAGGAGGTCGACGCCGCCGCCAAGGCCGCGGCGAAGGCCGGCGACGCCCAGCCGCCCGGCGAGGGCGGCTCATGACCGTGTACCCCGCCGCCGTCCTCCGCTCCGCTCCTCGCTCCGTGGGTGCGTGGGTGCGGCACGCGCTCCGGTCCGCTGCGATGCTCACTTCGGACGGCGGCTCATGACCGGAGTCGACGTCGTCCTCGTCCTGCTCGGCCTCCTCGCCGTCGGCTCGGGTGTCCTCGTCGTGACCACGCGCCGTCTCGTGCACGCCGCGCTGTGGCTGGTGGTCACCTTCGGCTCCCTCGCCGGCATGTACCTCGTCCTCACCGCCGAGCTCGTCGCGTGGGTGCAGGTGCTGATCTACGTCGGCGCGGTGGTGGTGCTGCTGCTCTTCGGCATCATGCTCACCCGCGCGCCTACCGGCACGTCGGACGACCTCGACAGCCGCAACAGGATCGCGGCCGTGGCCGGCGCCGTCGCCACGGCGGTGCTGCTGGTGACCCTCGCCGGGTACGGCTTCGCCGGGGCGTACGCCGACATCGGTGACGATCGCCTCGGCACGCCGGAGGCGATCGGCAAGGTGCTCTTCGGGTCCTGGGTGCTGCCGTTCGAGCTGCTGTCCGTCCTGCTGCTCGCCGCCCTCGTCGCGGCCATCGTCCTCTCCCGCAGGCAAGGGGAGAGGAGGTAGGCACGTGCACGTCGTCATCCCCGCCGTGATCTCCGCGCTGCTCTTCTCGCTCGGGGTCTACGGCGTGCTCGCCCGCCGCAACGCGATCCTCGTGCTCATGTCGGTGGAGCTCATGCTCAACGCCGTCAACCTCAACCTCGTCGCCTTCGACGTCTGGATCAGGGACCGGCTGTACGGCGGTCAGGTGCTGTCGCTGTTCGTCATCGTCGTGGCCGCGGCCGAGGTCGGGCTGGGCCTGGCGATCGTCCTGCTCGTCTACCGGCACCGCCGGTCGATCGACGTCGACCGGCTGAGGGCGCTCGCCGAGTCCGGCGGTGACGGCGACACCGCCGAGGAACCCGTGGCACCAGAGCGGGCGGCCTCGTGAGCGCGTTGGCCTGGCTCGTGGTCGGGCTGCCGCTCCTGGCCGCGGCCGTCGGCATGCTCCCGCCCCGCCTCCTCGGCGTGCGCGGCGAGCACTCCGTCCGGCTGGTCACCGCGGTCACCGCGGTCACCGGCACCGTCCTCGCGCTCGTCGCCCTCGTGCCCCTCTGGCTCACCACGGTGCTCGACCCGACCCGCGTGCGCGAGTCGGGCACGCGGCTCACGCCGACCGGCGGCGTCGAGGTGTTCCTCGGCGTGCGGGTCGACGGGCTGTCGGCGAGCGTCGCCGTGCTCGTGTGCGTGGTGGCTGCGGCGGTCCAGGTCTACTCGATCGCGTACCTGCGCGACGATCCCGCGGCGGGCATGTCCGACGAGGGGGAGGGGCGCCCGGCCTACCGCTCGTACGCCGCGTTCGTCTCGCTCTTCACCGGCGCGATGCTGCTCGTCGTCTTCGCCGGCGACCTGGTGGTGCTGCTCGTCGGGTGGGAGGTGATGGGCATCTGCTCGTACGTGCTCATCGGCCACCACTGGCGGCAGGCCGACAACTCGAGCGCGGGCGTCAAGGCGTTCCTCGTCACCAAGCTCGGCGACGTGCCGTTCCTCTTCGGCATCTTCGCGCTCGGCACGGCCGCCGGGTCGTTCCGGGTGACCGACGTCCTCGCGGCGGTCCCCGACATGCCGCAGGCCACGGTCGTCGCGGGCACCGTCCTGCTGCTCGCGGGCGTCGTCGGCAAGAGCGCGCAGTTCCCGCTGCACACCTGGCTCCCCGACGCGATGGCCGGGCCGACGCCGGTGAGCGCGCTGATCCACGCGGCGACGATGGTGGCGGCGGGCGCCTACCTCGTCGCGCGCCTCTACCCGGTGTTCCTGCAGTCGCCGCCGGCGCTCGCCGTCCTCGGTGTGGTCGCGTCGGTCACCATGCTGGGGGCCGCGTGCGCGGCGCTCGCCCAGGACGACCTCAAGCGGGTGCTCGCGTACTCCACGGTGAGCCAGGTCGCGTACATGCAGGCCGGACTCGCGACGGGCGGCTACACGGCCGGCGTCGTCCACCTGCTCACCCACGGGGCGTTCAAGGCGCTGCTGTTCCTCTGCGCCGGTGTGGTCATCGCCCGCGTCGGCACCAACCTGATGAGCGAGATGGGCGGCATCCGCATGACGATGCCCATCACGTTCATCACCATGACGATCGGGTTCGCCGCGCTCGTCGGCATCCCTCCGCTGTCGGGGTTCTTCAGCAAGGACGCCGTGCTCGAGCGGGCGTGGGAGCAGGCGGGTGCGACCGCGCCGGTCGTGCCCGAGCCGGTGGCGCTGATCGTCCTCGCGAGCGGCCTGCTCACCGTGCTCGTCACCGCCGCGTACGCCACGCGCGCGCTGCTGCTGACGTTCTACGGTCGGCCGGGCACGGCCCGCTCGGTCCGCGACGCGGAGCCCGGGATGGCCTGGCCGCTCCTCGTGCTCAGCGTGCCGTCGCTCGTCCTCGGCTTCGCCGGCATCCTCCGCCGCTGGCTGCCGTCGTGGGTGTCGAGCGAGGGCACGGGTGACCCGCACGCCGTGGTGCCCGGCGCGATCACCGCCGTGATGGCCTTCGTCCTGGTCGTCGTCGGCGTGGCCGTCGTCTACTTCGTCTGGGTGGCCGACCCCGCGCGCGACCCGGTGCGGATCATCGGGCCGCTGCGCGGCGTGTTCGCGCGCGGCTTCGGCGTCGACGCGTTGTACCGGCTGATCGTCACGCGTCCGATCGGGTCCGCCGCGCGGGGCGTCGTCCGGGTCGACACCGAGGGGATCGACGCCACCCTCGTCGACTCCGGCAGGCTGGCGCAGCGGATCGGTGCCCTGGCGCGGCGTACGCAGACCGGCAACGCCCAGCTCTACGTCACCTGCGTCCTCGTCGGCGCGGTCGTGCTGGCGGTGGGAGCGGTGGTGCTGACATGAGCACCCTGACCTTCCTGCTGGTCCTGCTGCCCGCGCTCGGCGCCGTGGCCGCCGGCCTCGCGCCGCGCCAGGTGGCCGTCCGTGTCGGCACCGGCGCGGCGGCGCTCACCCTGCTCGACGCCGTCCTCGTCCTCGCGGTCTTCGACTACCGCGACGCGGGCCGGCTCCAGCTCGAGATCGACTGGGCCTGGGTGCCCGCGGTCGGCCTCAGGTTCCACCTCGGGATCGACGGCATCTCGCTGCCGCTCGTGGTCATGACCGCGCTGCTCGTGCTGCTGTGCCTCGTCGCGCTGCGGCGTCACGTGCCGGCGCCGGGCCGGGAGCGGATGCTCGTCGTGATCGTCCTGGTGCTCGAGATCGGCATGCTGGGCACCTTCCTCGCCCTCGACGTCGTCCTCTTCTTCGTCTTCTTCGAGGTCGTCCTGCTGCCGATGTACGCGATCATCGCCGTCTGGGGCGGCGAGGGCAGGCGGGCGGCGGCCAACAAGTTCCTGCTCTACACGCTGCTCGGCTCGGCGGTGATGCTCGTCGGGCTGCTGCTCGTGGCGACCTACGCCGAGTCGTTCTCGATCGAGCGGATCGCCGCGCGGCAGGGCGCGGGCATGACGTCGACCGTCCAGGTGCTCGCGTTCCTCGCGATCGCCGGCGGGCTCGCCGTCAAGGTGCCGATGTGGCCGCTGCACAGCTGGCTGCCCGACGCCCACACGGCGGCTCCGACGGTCGGCTCGGTGTTGCTCGCCGGCGTCCTGCTGAAGATGGGCACGTACGGCATCGTGCGCATCGCGGTGCCCGCCGCGCCCGACGGTGCGTTCGCCGTCGCGCCGTTCCTCGGGGCGTACGCGGTCGTCGGCATCGTCTACGCGGCGCTCGCCTGCCTCGCGCAACGTGACCTGAAGCGGCTGATCGCGTTCTCGTCCGTCGGGCACATGGGATTCGTGCTGCTCGGTATCGCGACGATGAGCCCGGTCGGTGTCAACGCCGCACTGTTCGGCAACGTCGCGCACGGTGTCATCACCGGCCTGCTGTTCTTCGTGGCCGGCGGCATCAAGGAGCGGTACGGCACGACCGACATGGACCAGCTCGGTCCCGGCATGCGGGCCAAGGCGCCGCACCTCGCGGCGTTCCTCGCGGTGGCGTCCGTCGCGAGCCTCGGGCTGCCGGGGTTCGCCGGGTTCTGGGCCGAGATGCTCGCGCTGCTCGGCGCGTGGCAGCCGGCCGAGGGCCTGCCGCGGGCGGCGTTCCTCGTCTACCTCGCGGTCGCCGGCATCGGCGGCGTGCTGACCGCCGCGTACTTCCTGCTGATGCTGCACCGGGTCGCGCACGGCCGGGTCGCCGAACGCTGGCACGCGGTGTCGCTGCCCGGGCTCACCCGCGTCGAGCTCGCCACGTGGCTCCCGCTGGCGGCGGTCATGCTCGCGACCGGCCTGTGGCCGCGGTCGCTGCTCGGTCTGACCGAGGCGGCCGTCGAGCGCCTGCTGGGCGGTGGGTGATGAGCATCCAGCTCGGTGGGCTCGCCGTGCCGCTGCTCGTCGCGGTGGCCGCGGTCGTCGTCCTCCTGCTCGACGCGTTCCTGCCCGACCGCGCCAAGATCGGCGTGGTGTGGGTGGGCGTCGTGGCGCTCGGCGTCGCGTTCGTCGGCACCGTCCCGCTGCTGTGGTCGGGAGCCAAGGCGTTCTGCCGACCCGGTGGCGTGGTCACCTGCGCGTACGACCTGGCGCCGTACGGCGCGATGCTCCACCTGGTGCTGCTCGCCGGTGCGGCGGCCGTGCTGCTGCTGTCCGTGCGCTCGATCGCCGAGGAGGACATCCCGCCGGGGGAGTACACGTTCGCGCTGCTGTGCTCGGTCACGGGTGCGCTCGTGCTCACGGCCGCGGGCGACCTCGCGACGCTCGTCGTCGGCCTCGAGACGCTGTCGCTGCCGGTCTTCGCGATGGTGGCGCTGCGCGGACGCGACCGCGTCGGGAGCGAGGCGGCGCTGAAGCTGTTCCTGGTCTCGGTGGCGTCGACCGCGCTGATGCTGTTCGGGGTGAGCTGGATCTACGCCGTGCGCGGGTCGCTGTGGCTGGCCGACCTCGCCCGCGACTTCGAGGTCGACCCCCAGCTGCGGCCGGTACTCGTCGTCGGAATCGTGCTCACGGTGCTCGGCTTCGGCTTCAAGGTGGCGGCCGTGCCGTTCCACGCCTGGGCGCCCGACACGTACGCCGGGGCGCCGATGCCGGTCGCCGCGTACCTCGCGGTCGTGTCGAAGGTCGGCGGGTTCGCCGGCCTCGTCGTGCTCCTCGGCCGCGGTCTCGGCCCGTACGCCGAGGCGTGGGCGCCGATGCTGGCGGTGGTGGCCGCGCTCACGATGACCGCGGGCAACGTCGTCGCGCTGCGGCAACGCACCGCGATCCGGCTGCTGGCCTGGTCGTCGATCGCGCAGGCGGGCTACGCGCTCGCGCCGTTCGCCGGCGGCGGCCGGCGGTTTGCGGGCATCGACCCGCTCGCGGCGCCGGTGACGTACATGGTCGCGTACGCGGCGATGACGATGGCCGCCTTCGCGGTCGTCGTCGCGGTGACCAGGGACCAGCCGAGCGGGCGGCTCGACGACTACCGCGGCCTGCTATGGCGCCACCCGGCGCGCGGGGTCGTCCTCGTCCTCGCGCTCGTGGCCCTGGCCGGGCTCCCGCCGGGCCTCGTCGGCCTGTTCGCCAAGGTGGCGGTGTTCCGCGCCGTCGTCTCCGGTGGCGCGGGCTGGCTCGCGGTCCTCATGGCGGTCAACGTCGTGATCGCCCTGTACTACTACCTCTCCTGGGCGGTGCTCGTCGTCTCCCCGCCCGCGCGGGAGGTCGTGCCGGCGCCCGCCACGCCGGCCACCCCCGCGCCGATCGGCGCGGCCATCGCGCTGAGCGCGACCGCGGTGGTCCTGCTGTCGGCGGTACCGCAGCTGGTGTTCGCCGCCCGCACCCTGTTCCCCCTCGCCTCGCCGTAAGACGCAGGCGGCTCGACGGGGTATCGTCACGGTGGAGAGTGTTCCGGCGGCGTTTGAGGAGCCGCCTCCACCAGTTCCCGCCCGGGTTGGCGAGCCCGCACGGTGGCGTACCGGTGACCGTGGGCGCTCTCCTCGTCGTGGCGGCACGTCGTCGGACATGTCGTCACCCGCGCCGTGGTGGGTCCGGTGTGCGGGTGACGTCGACGACACGGGGGACCTCCCGGTGCGTCCGGTTCGCCGAACGCACCGGGCGCCGCCCGGCGAGACCGCGCGTTTCGATGCGCTGCGTGGTCGGACTCTCACGTATGGTGTGCGACGTCATGAGGCCGAATCCTGCCGTCACGCTCGTGGTCGCCACCTGCCTGGTCGTCGCCGGCTGCACGGGGCCGTCCGGCGAGCCGGGGGCAGGGGAGTCGCGGTCGCCTGCGGCTCCGGCGACGATCCGGGTGCCGAAGGACGCCGCGACGATCGGCGCGGCCGTGCGGCGGGCGCGACCCGGCGACCTCGTGCTCGTCTCGCCCGGCACGTACCGCGAGAGCGTCACCGTCGAGACACCGCGCCTCACGCTGCGGGGCACGTCGCGCGCGGACGTCGTCGTCGACGGCGAGGCGCGGCGCGGCGACGGCATCGTCGTGCGTGCGCCGGGCGTGGCCGTGCAGAACCTCACCGTGCGCGACCATATCCGCGACGGCGTGCTGGTCACGGGTGGCCCGTTCCTCGTCTCGCACGTCACGGCCGTCAACAACCGGCGTCACGGGGTCTCCGCGCTCTCGGCGGACGACGGCGTGATCGAGCACTCCTACGCCTCGGGCAGCGCGGGCGCGGGCTTCTCCGTCGGCCGGTGCGGGCCGTGCGACGTCGTCGTGCGCGAGGACATCGCGGAGCGCGACGCCGTCGGCTTCGAAGGCACGAACGCGAGCGACGGTCTCGTCGTCGCGGGTAACCGGCTCGTCGGCAATCGGGTGGGTCTCACGACCGACTCCGACGACCGGGAACGTCTGGCGCCGCAACGCGGGGCGGTCGTGGTGGGCAACCTGATCGCGGCCAACGACGAGCGGGCGACGCCGGCCGCGGCCGACGGCGCGTTCGGTGTCGGTGCCGGGATCCGGGGCGGCATGGGCAACAAGCTGCTCCGCAACCGCGTGGTCGCCAACCGTGCCGCGGGAGTCCTCGTGACGTCGACCGGGGACCTCGCGCCGGTCGACAACCACATCGTCGGCAACCGCCTCGCCGCGAACGGGAACGACGTCGTCTTCGCGGCCACGGTGGGGGCGCCGGGCCGGGGCAACTGCCTCGCGGACAACGTCCTCGAGACGACCAGTCCCGACGGCCTCGTCGCGGCGGTGGGATGTCCGGCGGGCGACACCCGTTCACCCTCGGCCGCGATGCCCGACTTCGCGGCACCACCAGGGGTCCCGTCCGCGAAGGTCGAGGAGCCGCCGGCGCAGCCGCAGCTCCCCGACGCGTCGACGGCCGGCCCGACCGCGGTGCCCGCGGAGCCGGCGGTCGTCGACGTCGACGGGACACGCGTCCCGCCGACGTCGCTGCTCGCGAGGACGGCAGCCGTCGAGGTGCGGTGAGACGAATCCCGTGAGGGGCACCCTCACCGTGCCCAGACACGGTCGGGGTGCCCCTGACGGGTGCGGTCGCGTGGCCATCGCCGCCCCGCCGCGGGTCCCTGACGTAGTAAAGACCTGAACGGATGGTTGGAGATCAGGACATCCCCCTGATGGGGTAAACGGGCTTGGTGTCCCAACCACTCATCAGGAGGATGTCTTGTCCAAGGGTAGTAGTCGCCGGCTGTCTCGTGGGGACCGTCGCC
>WHST01000171.1 GCA_009379955.1 Streptosporangiales bacterium
CCCGCCGCACCGGGCTCACCACCGCCCACCAACAGCGAGTTGCCACCCGCCGCGAGCTACGACAGGATCAGTCATGAACCCCCGCCAGTGGTTGGGTATTACGCCCCCGAACTGGTGCATTTGGTCAGACGCGCCTCGGTGTCCCCGTCGAGAGCGTGGATCGTGGTGCACGGCACCCCGAGCCGCTCGGTGTGCTCCTGGACGACCGGCATCACCACATCCTCGACGCCGTCGGGCAGCGCGCCGCTGCCGTTGACCACGTCCGCGGCCGCACTGGTGACCGTGACCTGCCACGCTCCGAACGCGGTGCGGTGTAGTCAGCGTCGATCGCGCCGTCTCCGCCGTCCCGTGAGCCCATGACGCCAAGGCTAGGTCGAGGCACCGACAGACAGCCGATAATGGATCATCTGTTAGTGGAATTGCTGCCGCAGTGGATTGCTGTCGGTTGTTGAGCTAGCCGCTGTCGGTTTGCTGTCGCTGCAGGGTTACGAACTCACGGACGGTCTCTGGTGGGCAGTCGTACGCCAGGGCGCCGAGGGTCGTGAGGTAGGCGGGGTGGTCGGTCCATGAATCATGGAGTCTTGCAGCGAGGTCCTTGAGGTCCTTGTGGGTCCGGTCGAACGTCGAGGGGCGGATGCCGACCGCGACCATCGGTGCGTCCGGCGGCAAGTCGGTCGGTGACACGGATTCTCCGTCGACAACGAGGATGTCCGACCAGGTGGTGAACTCGTCTAGGGCACCGGGGTCGCCGGGCCGTCCGGGGTAGAGCGCGGTCAGCATTCCGTAGTGTCTGGCGAGTGACGAGATCCGCGCGTACGCCGAGGACAGTTCGTCTTCGGCGTACGGTGTCCGTTCTGTCAGCCGGGGGTCGACGAGGGTGAGGATCTGGATGTCGTCGGCGAACGCCGCGATCGTCTGCAGTATCGAAGCGACGGGGGTATGCGGCTGCGCCGCGCCGTCGGCTCGGGTTTGCGTGAGGGTGAGCGGGCCTGGTACTGCGACCTGCAGGAGAAGGTTCCCCGGCCCATTGCTCAGGTGCGCGGCCGCGTCGCGGATCGTATGGAAGCGGGTAGCGGGGGAGAGGTGCTGGCCGGACGGGTCGTCGAGTGTGAAGGGGCAGTCGGTTGGCCACGCCGCCGGTGGTGGTGGCTGTTCGGGAACGGTCGCCGCCAGGTCGTATCCGACGCTCAGCCCGTCGAGGTCGTAGAGATCGCACGTGCCGAGGAGGGACATGGCGAGCGTGTTCGCGTCCCTGTACAGGTCGTCGGGCAGGCCGCCCATGATCCGGGCAGCATGCGAGCCGACGAAGGGCAGGAACGGTAGCGAACCGGTCCGAGCCGTCACGTTCCTGCCCAGCATCTAGTGAGACCGCCGCATCGCGTTCACCCCGCGAGCTTGAGAATGCATGCGCCGGTGCTGTCGACGCTGAGTACGGCCGACGGTGTGACGACGATCGACGTGAATTCAGTCTCCACCACCGCGGGCCCGTCGATCCGAGTACCCGGCTTGAGCGCCGACTCCGCGTAGATGTCGGTGTCGACGCGTTCGCCGTCGAACGACACCTCCCTGCGGCCTTTGCGCGAGGTCCGTGACGGCTTCTTCGCCGGCAGCGAGGTGCCCGACCACCTGGTTTCGAGCACCGGCACGTGTGCATCCGCGATCAGTGTGATCGGGCCCGTACTCCCGCGGGCGGCATTGACGGCGTCGTCGGCCCGCTCGGCCCTCAGCAGATGTCTGGAAAGCGTGCGGCCGTCCTCGTCCTCGGTCTCCAGCCAGTACCTGACGGCTTGACTCGACGAGGGGAACCCTTCGCTGACGAGCTCGTCGAGCACGGCCCGCTCTGCCTCCTCCAGCAGCTCGGTCACCGTGGTGACCAAGTCGTCGGCCAACCCGTTGGGCAACGGGACCCGGCGGCTGTGGCTCGCGTCGCTCGACGCGCATCCGAACGCGGATAGTGTGCTCGCGAACGGCAGTACAACCACCCGCGGGATCCTCAGCCTCGCGGCGACGGCTGCGCAGTGGGTAGGACCGGCGCCGCCGTAGCTGAGCATGGTCACTTCGCCTGGGTCTTGTCCGCGCTCGTCGAGGACCCGGCGGACGGCGCCGACAAGATGGTCGGTGGCTTCCCTGCCGATCCGTACCGCCGCCTCGTCCGCGTCCATGCCGAGCTTACTGCCGACGCCGGCGAGGAGGGTGTCCCGAGCTCGTTCGACGTCGAGGTGCAGCCGGCCGCCGCTGAACCCATCGGGACTGAAGATGCCGAGCAGCAGGTCCGCGTCGGTGACGGTCGGTTCGCGACCGCCGAGCCCGAAGCACGCCGGACCTGGGCGGGCACCCGCGCTCCGGGGGCCGACGCGCAGGACACCGTCCTCGACGTGCGCCACCGAGCTCCCGCCGATGGCGGCGGCACGGATGTCCATGACCGGAACGGTGACGGCGAAGCCGTCGGTGCTGAACCGCTTGCCCATGAGACGGCGAGCCGGTTCGACTACCGAGATGTCGGTGCTCGTGCCGCCTATGTCGACACACAGGACCCGGTCCCAGCCGTAGCCGTCCGCGACCTTCGACGCGGCGAGCGCGCCGTACGCCGGCCCGGACTGCAGGGTGTCGATCGCCAGGGCGCTGGCGACCCGGGTCACGTCACCGCCGCCCGTGGCGACCAGCAGCGGGCGCCTCATGTGCCGCCCACGCAGCTCGCGCTCGAGTGGGTAGAGGAAGCGCGCGAGCGGTCGGCCGATGTGCGCGGTGACTACTGCTGCGACGGTGCGTGCGGTGTCGTCCGCGGCATCGGACACGTCGGTCGCCGCGAACACCGGGATCCAGCCGAACGAGTGCTCGGCACAGTTAGCGGCCGCTTCCGCAGCGACCTCCCGCTCCAGCTCCGGCGACGTCGATCCGTCCCTGAGCGCGACGACGAGGCTGCGCGCGCCGCGGTCGTTCAACTCCTCCGCCGCCTCACGCACTGCTGCTTTGCCGACCAGCTGCCCGTTCTCCCAACAGCTCTCCGGGAGCTCCACCACCATGTCGCCGGCGAGCAGACCGGTGGGGATGGCGGCGACGAGGTCGGCGGAAATGCCGGGTGACACGATGACGCCGACACGGGGGCCGGACTCTTCCAAGAGGGTGTTCGTGCCGTGTGTCGTCGAGTAGCACATCAGCTCGGCGTCCCTGATCAGCTCGTCGAGCGGGATGCCGGCTCGGTCGGCGAGTTCCTGTAACACCTTGCGGAAGCACTCGCCCAGGTCGTACGGCGTCGTCAGTGACTTTGCCCAGCGGTAGGCTCCCGTCGAGTCGATCAGGAAGCCGTCGGTGAACGTGCCGCCGGTGTCGATGCCTATACGGTATGCGCACATCCTGTCGCCTCCAGACTCGTTACACGGCTGCGGTCTTGCGGGTACGTCTCGAGCTGGGCCCGGTGGTCTGACCCGCCTGCTCGAGCTGCTTCATCTCGTCTAGGTCGAGCTCGATGTCATGGACAACGGGATAGCCCGGCGGCTGGTAGGTCACGTCAATCATCACGCCGCAGTGCGGGCAGTAGAACTCGCGCACGGTGCACCAGTCGGCGTCTGCGGCGTAGCCCCATTTCGGTGGGTAGACCTCCTCGGGCGTCCGTTCGCGGATCAGGCAGAACTCCTTGTAGTTCGCCCGTGCGTCGCCCAACGAAGCGCCGCACGACCTGCAGAACCAGGTCTCGGCGTCCAGGTCGAGGGCGAGGTACTCGGTGATGGCACGGAGTTCGTCGATGTTCTCTGCACGCCTCGGCTGGGTATGGCTTGATGGCCGGCTCGCCCCGTTCGGGGACTCGCTCGCCGCCCGCTCGTTCGGCCATGGCCCGAAGCCGCCGAGGATCTCCTCCGCCGGCCGCCGGTCGCGCCGCGCGGCCTCGAAGTCGTCGAACGTCATCCCGGAGCGGATGCGTTCCTCGCGTGCTTCCTGGCGGCGCTGTCGGGTCGCTTTCTCGTCGACGATGAGCGTGTCGGGGTCGTACTCCACCCGGTAAATCTCCCTCGCGGTCCAATGCGACGTGATGCCCGCGCGAAGGTCCTGCATTACCAGGGCTGGGTCGCGTTCGAGGCAGTCGCCGTACCCACCGCCTGCGCTCGAGTTGGTCATCGGCCACACGCAGATGTCGCCGTTCTTGGCGATGACCGGCGCGAACGACGGTGCCACGGGCGTTACCGTCCCGGTGAGCCGGCCGTCGTCGACCGCCTTCAGCAGGTCGTCCATGTCGTAGAATGGGAGGTCACCACCGTGCTCGCCGTCCTGGACGAGCTGCTCGAAGTTGGTGTCCTGGATGAGGAACGGCTTGACGCACGCGGCCGCGTAGCCACCGAAGAGCCCGAACGACGGGTGGAACCGGTCACTCATCCCCGCGGAGCCGAGCAGGATCCCCTCGGGCGCGTTCCGCACGACCCACGCCTCCAGCTTCGACACGCCGCCGCGGTACTTCCCGCAGCCGCCGCTGTCGATCATGTTGTTGCGGATGAGAGCGACCAACGGAGCCTCGTACTCCCAGCTCTCGACGTCGGCGCAGCTGGACGACGGCGCCCAGCCCTGGCCACCGGTGTCGACACCATCGGAGTCGCAACGGGCGCCGGTGCCGCACCCCATCAGGTTCAGGTCCATGCTCCCGAAGGGCTTCCCGAACTGGTTGACGCCGCCGAAGTACGGTGCCGCGGACGACGCGGCCCAGCTGGCGTTGAGATCGAGCCGGTGCGGCGAGTCGTACATCATCTTCCCGGTCGCGAGCCTGACGAACTCGCCGACGGCCTCGGCGAGGAGGACGCAGTGGTTGATCGCGGCGAAGCTGTCGGCGCTCATGATCGAGGTACCCACCTCGGGGAGACGGAGGTGCACGAAGTCCCAGATCCCGTCGTTCCAGACGACGTCCCACAGCAGGTTCGGGCACAGGCCGGACTGGATGCCGCCGAGCGTGGCGGTCGGTGGCATGTTGTACGGCCCTGGATGCCGTGGGGAGGAGTCGTTGAAGTCGAGCGTCATCTCGCCGTCCTTGACGGTGACGTCGAGGCTGACCTTCCAGAGCTGCCTGTCGCCGGCGCCGTATCCGTCGTAGAAGTGTCGCTGGCGGTACGTGCCGGGGTTGATCGCGAGGATCTTCTCCCTACCGTGTTGGGCGGTCTCGTAGATCATGCGCCGGTTCGCCTTCTTGACGAAGTCGACGCCGAAGTCGGCGATGATCTCGTGGATCCTTCGTTCCCCGCGGTGGGTTCCGGCGAGGCGCGCGCGGAGGTCGAGCAGCAGGTGGTCCGGTGCCTCGGAGTGGTCGGTGAGCCAGTTCTCGATGTCCGTCTTCAGCAGGTTGTTCTCGACGATCTTGACGATGGGTACGCGCAGGCCCTCGTCGAACTTGGTCTTGGCCCGCGCCGGCATACCGCCGGGGTCGACGGCGCCGATCGGCGCCGTGTGGGTGAGACACCCGATCCAGGCGACGATCTCGCCGTCGTGGAAGATCGGTTTGAGCATCGCTTGGTCGGGATTGTGGGTGCCGCCGTAGAACGGGTTGTTGTTGAAGAACTGGTCGCCGGGGTGGACGCCGACGCTGGGGTCGTCCTTGTAGTGCTTGTTGATGTATTTCACCGCGATGCCGAGGGACGCGACGTGGAGGAAGATTCCCGTCGACGACAGCACCGTCTCACCTTCCGCGGTGTAGACGCCGTACATCACCTCGCCGCAGTCTCTGATGATCGTCGAACAGGCGAGCTTTTCCATGGCCTGCTTGCCCTCGTCCGCGAGGTGGTAGAGCCGGTGCTGGTAGAGCTCGTAGTCCACTGGATCCAGCGCGAGGAAGTCGTCGATCTCCTCCTGGGCGAAGCTCCTCGGCGCGTATGCGTTGGCGATCTCGAAGTCGATGCCTCTGGCCATGCTCACTCGCCTGCTTTCACAAGATAGGCAGTCCCGTCCTCGTCGAAGGTCGCGGACCATCCCGGCGGGACCAGGTAGGTCGTGTCTTTCGCTTCGATCACGGCTGGTCCCTCGACCAGCGCGATGGAGGGCAGCTCCTCGATCCGGTAGATGGCGGTGTCGGTAGGGCCCGTGCGGTCGAAGACGACTCTGCGTCGCTCGGTCACTTTGGCCTGCTGGTCGGACACGTCGGTTGCCGACCGCTCCGCGGCGACGTCGACCAGGCGGCCGACGGCCGTGAGGATGACGCCTTCTACGACGATCCCGCCTGACTCGTACTTCGCCGCCTCGCCGAACTCCTGGACGAACGATGTGGTGAAGGCGTCCTTGACGGTCGCCGCAGAGGTGGCGTCGACACGGCTCACCGGCACCCGGGTGCGGTGCTCCCAGAGCATCGGGCCGTACTTCATCTCGAACTCGAACTCCAGCTCGACGCGATTGTCCGGCACGCCCTCCGCCGCCAGGTCGGACCTCGCCTTGGCCGCCAGGCCTTCGCACACCGCGTTGATGGCGTCGAAGTTCTCCGCGTACCCGCCGTCGGGGTCCCAGAGCTCGAAGTGGACCGCTTGCCAGTACTTGTGTCTGATGGCACTGGTCGCGGCGCCGTAGGCGGAGAAGACCGAGGGCCGGTTCGGTACGACGACGCCGCGCGGTTTGAGCCGATCGGCGAACCCGCAGACGTGGCTGGGTCCAGCGCCGCCGTAAGAGTAGAGCACGAAGTCCCGCGGGTCGCGGCCGGTGAGGACGACCTCCTTCTCCACGAGGTCCGACATCTTCACGTCGAGCAGCCGCACGATCGCCAGAGCGGCCTCTTCCACCGTCATGCCGAGCGGCTTGGCGATCTCCGTCTCGATCGCCCGTTCCGCAAGTTCCGGGTACAGCCGTACCGAACCACCGAGGAAGTAGGTTGGGTTGATCCGGCCGAGCACGACGTCGGCGTCGGTTACCGTCGGCTGCTCACCGCCGAGGCCGTAGCACGCCGGGCCGGGCATCGCGCCGGCGCTCTCCGGGCCTACGTCGAGGCGCCCCGTGATGCTGTCGATCTTCGCGATCGTCCCACCGCCGGCACCGATAGAGTTGATGCGTACCCGCGGTGTCTGGATCCTGAGCCGTTCGATGTCCGGCTCGAAGTCCGTGCGCAGTGTGCCGTCGACGAGCAGCGCGACATCGAAGCTCGTTCCGCCCACGTCCGTGAAGATCGCACTGTCGGTGCCGAACCGCTCGGTCAGGGCACTGTGGGTCAGCACACCGTTCGCGGCACCTGCCACCGGACCGGAGTGCAGGCAGCTGACCGCATCGGAGCGGGTGATCTTGGACGCACCGCCGTAGCTCTGCATGACGAGGAGCGGGCGTTCGGTCCGGTCGAGCAGATACTCCTGGAAGTTCTTAAGGGTGTCGCTCACCCCCGTCTGCAGGTACGCCGCCATCACCGTTGTGTTAAAGCGCGGGTACTCGCGGTACGCGGGCGAGACCTCCGAGGAGAGTACGACCGGCACCGCCCCGAGCCGGTGCGCGGGATACTTCTCCCTGACGATCTCCCTGATCCGTTCCTCGTGCGACTTGTTCCTGATCGACTGCAGCAGCGCGACCACGAAGATCTCGGCACCGCGGTCGACGAGGGTGTCGACGGCGCCGCGGACCTTGTCGTCGTGTAGCGGCAACTGGACGTTGCCGAAGCAGTCGACTCGCTCCTGCACGCCGACGACCATTTCCGGGTCCACCAGCGGGAGTGGCTTGACCTTCCTGCCCTGGCGCTTGAAGTCCTTCTCGGTGAGGCCGTCGACGGAGCCTTTCGCGCGCTGGATCCAGAGCGTGTCCTCGAAACCATGGGTCGTGATCAGGCCGACCCTGGCACCCCTCCGCTCGATCAGCGCGTTCGTCTCCTGCGTCGAGGAGTAGATAATCAGCTCGCAGTCGGCGAGGAACTCCTCCAGCGACTGGTCGAGATCGCCGGCGATGCTCTCGAGCGCGCGCGCGAACGCCGTCGCGAGGTCGTACTTCGTCGTCTGCACCTTCGCGGTGCGGACATCCCTGCCGTCCGCGCGCACCGCGACACAGTCGGTGAACGTTCCGCCGGCATCGATCCCTACGAGGTAGCCCATTGGTGACCTCCACCTAAGCTAAGCTAAGTAGTGCTGGGTACGCGGCGAACGAGCTGTGCTTTCATCTCCCAGCGGGGGAGGGAGTTGGGTGGCACCAGGCTGACGCTCGCACGCACGACCAACTTCTCGCGTATGGTCTGCTCTATCTCTCTGCCAAGTTGTTCGATGTCGCGCTCGTCGCTGCCGTACTCGATCTGGACCCGCAGCGGCGGTGCGACGCTGACGTCGTTGCCCGGCACCAGGATCTGCATGGCGCCGGTGGTTCTCGGTCGCAGCGACGACACGATGTCCTTCACCGCCGACGGCCACACGTTCACGCCCGCGACGATGAGCATGTCGTCGGTCCTACCGACGCAGGTGATCCGTGGGCTGGTGCGCCCGCAGGTACAGGGCGAGGGGTCGACAACGACGCGGTCCCTGACCCGGAAGCGGACGAGAGGCACGCACTCGCGACGCAGGTGAGTGACGACGAGCTCGCCCTCGTTGCCCGAAGACCAGTCCAGCCTCGCTTCGGTGATCGGGGCGACGAGCTCGGTGTACAGGAAGTCCTGCGCACAGAGATGCAGGCCGTCCTGCCGCGGGCAGGACGCCGCGTAGATCGGGAACAGGTCGGCGTTCCCGAGGCCGTCCGATACCGTCGCTTCGAACTCGTCCTCGAGGTGCGCCCGGACGGCGGGAATGCTGCCGCCAGGCTCGGCGCCGAGCAGGAGCTTCCGGAAGCCGAGTTCCGCCGGGTCGGTGTCCAGCCGTTCGCGGCAGTACTCGGCAAGGTAGGCGGCATAGGAGGGTGTGCACATGAGCGTGGTCGCGCGGAGGTCGCGGGCCGTCGTGACCAGCCTGTCGGTCGCTCCGGTGCCGATCGGGACGAACGTTGCCCCGATGTTCTCCGTGGCGTCCTTGAGCGGCAGACCACCCACGAAAAAGCCCAGGCCGAAGCCGTGGACAACGACGTCGGACGGGCGCATCCCCTCGCAGTAGAGCACCCGGCTGACGACCTCGACCCAGGACGCGTGATCGGCCGCCGTCACGCCGACGTAGCTCGGACGTCCGGTGGTACCGCTCGAGGAGTGCACGCGCACGACCTCGCTCATCTCGACCGCCGCGTGACGCCCAAGCGGCGGCGCGGCGAGCTGGCTGTCCCGCAGCTCTTCCTTGGTCGTGAACGGTGCGTCGAAGTCGGCCATCGACTCGACCGAGGCGGGGTCGAAACCCGCGGCCGCCCACTTCGCCGCATAGAACGGGGACCGACGCTGGACATACCGGAGCTGGGCCCGGAGCCGCTCGCACTGCACGGCCTCGAGCTCCTCCGCGGACATCGTCTCCACGGCGGCCGACCAGCATGGCCGGTCCTCTGCGCTCACGGTCATTGTTGGCTCTTCTCGTCGGTGCCGTACTCGTGCTCGATGAGGTAAGTACGCGTCGAGGTCTCCGCGCCGTCCGCGTCGCCGTTCTCGACCCGGTCGACGATGCCCCCGAGGAGCTCCTTGCACGTCTCCCGCCAGTTCGCGTTCTGGACCCGCGTGCCCAGGCTCGCCGCGACCGAGCCGCGCAGGCCGTCGAAGATGGCGACGAAGGCCGGGTTCCCCGACGCTTCGACGAGTGCGCCGTGCACCTGGACGATCGTCGCCACGGCCCGTGCAGGCGGGTCGTCGGCAGGCGCGAGATCCGTCCACGCCTGCCTGAGGTCGGTGCTGTCCTTCGCCTCGGCCGCCCGCCTGGCGGCCATCGGCTCGATCGCAACCCGCACGTCGCGAACGTGGTGCGGGCTGACGTCCAAGGGCGACAGCGCCGCGGCCTGGATGGTGTGGAACTCCTCGGCCGCCGGCGTCGCGACGAACCGCCCTCCGCCATAACCGCGACGGACCTGCAGATAGCCGGACAGCTCCAGCGCCTTGAGCGCCTCCCGCAGCAGGGGGCGCGAGACCTCGAGCTGCGTCGCCAGCTCGGCCTCGGACGGGAGGCGCTCACCAGGGCTAAGGTCGCCACGGACGATCGCGCCGCGCAGGCTGGCCACGATCTTCTCGAAGCTCCGCCCCGTGCCGATCGGCCCGAACACCGACCCGAACCGATCGCTGGTCACTCGACATCCTCTCCGCCCGAGCCGTCCAGGTCGGACGCCTCGGCGCCGTCGCCGACCGTACCGCGGCCTGACGTCTCTGGTTCGAGTAGCTGACACCATGCTTGCCGTCCTGTAATCTGACGTCAGACTTTAGTAGCGAACTAATACCGCCATCCCACGATCGCTGTCAACCCCTACCCGGGAACCGTCTTCCGGAGGTCCGATGCGGTACTCAGATGTGGCGATCCCCGCCGGTCTGGCGTGGTCGTCACCGTTCGTGCGCTGGCAAGGGTCGCTGGCCGAGGTCTCGAGTATCGACGTCGCCGAGGCGGTGACAAGCGCGGCCCTGAGGGACCGCGATCTTGACCCCCGGGAGCTGGCCGGTCTCGTCCTCGGCTGGACGGTGCCTCAGCCCGAGATCTTCTACGGCGCTCCCACACTGGCTGCCCGTATCGGCGCCGCCACGACGTCCGGGCCGATGATCAGCCAGGCATGCGCGACGTCGGTGGCATGTGTGCATGCGGCCGCGAGCAGCGTGGCGGCCGGTGGCGGTACCCAGCTCGTCGTCACCACCGACCGGACCAGCAACGGGCCCCATCTCGTCTACCCATCGCGGAACCAGCCCGGCGGCGCACCGCGGACGGAGCACTGGGTACTCGACAGCTTCGAACGAGACCCGTGGGCCGGCACATCGATGCTCTCCGGCGCCGACCTCGTCGCCAAGGAAGCCGGCGTGACCCGTGCCGACCTCGACCAGCTTGCCGTTCTGCGCTGGCAGCAGTACACGTCCGCGCTGGCCGACGACCGGGCGTTCCAACGCCGGTACATGGTGCCGGTGCGGATCCCGCGACGACGGGCAGACCCACTGGTCGTGGAGGCCGACGAGGGTGTGCGTCCCGTCGCGCCGGAGAAGGTGGCAAGCCTCGCTGCGGTGGCAACCGCCGGCCTGCACACCTTTGCGACTCAGACCCATCCGGCGGACGGCTGCGCGGGCGCCGTTGTGGCCTCGGTCGCGGTCGCGAGAGAGCTATCCGCGGGGCAGGGCGTCGCCCGGGTGCTGGCCTCCGGGTTCGCACGGGTCGCGAAGTCGCACATGCCACAGGCCCTGGTGCCGGCCGCACACGACGCTCTCGCCGCGGCCGCCCTGGACGTCGCGTCACTCGACGCGGTGACGACGCACAACCCGTTCGCGATTAACGACCTCTACTTCGCGCAGGCGACCGGTACACCGCTCGAGCGCATGAACGCACACGGTTGCAGCCTGATCTTCGGGCACCCGCAGGCACCGACCGGCCTGCGCTCGATCGTCGAGCTCATCGAAGAGCTGCGCGCACGGGGAGGCGGCCGTGGCCTGTTCACCGGTTGCGCGGCCGGCGACGTAGGCGCGGCCCTGGTCGTCGAGGTGAACGACTAGTGTCGCCCGCCGGAAATTCGTAGGTTAAGTCGGTATGGTGGTGGCATGCCGAGAACTGGGCGTCCGAAGGCGGAGTTGGTGTTGACCGGTGCCGAGCGGGAGCAACTGATCGGCTGGTCTCGGCGGGCGAAGTC
>WHST01000172.1 GCA_009379955.1 Streptosporangiales bacterium
GCCGTGGGTCGCGCTGCTCGTCGGCTCGGCGACGTTCGTGCTGCTGTTCCTCGCGTTCGGGTCGGTCCTACTGCCGCTCAAGGCGGTGCTCATGAACGTCCTGTCGCTGAGCGCCACCTTCGGCGCGCTCGTCTGGATCTTGCATCCTGGTACCAGGCAACGGTGCCGCGGCGGATCTCGCGTTCAGGCGTTCGCAGGGGTTGTTCGACCAGATCGGGCGCCAGATCTCCTTCGGAACGCGGTGAACGCGAGCATTCGGGTCACGCTCATCAGGTTGGCGGCGGATCGGTGCGGCACCGCTGCTACGACGCGCCAGGCAGTGTGGCGCCGATCGCCGCGGTCAAGCCGCTGTGCGCGTCCGATGCGACGGGCAGGATACCCGCCAGGCGCGGTCAGGTCGCGCAGGAACCCGAGCCAGCCGCCAGGTGCGAGGAGATGACAATGGCCGACGTCGAAGGAGGCCGGGTTTCGGGCCAAGGCAGTGGTGATCTGGCAGACTGGCCGTTCGTATCGAGAGCAGATGATCGGTGATGACCGAGGATATACCGACTCAGCTGGCAGCATCCGAGGTGACGGCCGCGCCGGTCGCCCGGCGACGCGCGCTCGTCTGGGGTGCCGTGGCCGGGCTCGCCGGGATGTTGTTTTGGATCATCGGGCTGGCGATGGTCCCCACCACCGTCCACCTGTCTGACGGAGACGCCGCGGTCGCGAGCATGGTCCGAGCCGCAGCCGTCCGGCTGTTCATTGCCATCCAGTTGGCTGGCCTGGGAACCGTGTTCCTGTTGATCCTCCTGACCGGCTTGACCGTGGCGGTGCCCGGCGGCGCGCGAGGTGGGACATCGCTGCGTGTCGGCCTGGTCGCCGGTGTGCTCACTCAGGCACTGGTCGGTACGAGCACCGTCTTCGCCGCGGTGGCGGTCTTCTCCGCCGCTCACGGTGGCGGTGCGGCGCTTGTCGCGTCGGGGTGGGCCGGCCTGTTCGCCGGGTTCGCCGTATCCGCGATACCCACCCTGGTGATGACTGTCGGCGTCGTGCTCGGCACTCACGTTGCACGCCTCGCCCCGCCGTGGGTGGGCGCCCTGGGTTTGTTGTCCGGCCTGGCCCACATCCTCGCCGCGACCACGTTCGCCCGCACCGGGCCGTTCGCCCTCGACGGACCCATCGGATTGCTCACCCCGCTGACGACGGTGGTGTGGATCATCGCCCTGTCGGTCGTCCTCCTCGTGCGAGTCGCCAAGTCACACCGAGCGTCGCCGTAACCCTGTCGGTCACACGACGGCGATTCCCGTGCCATCATGCGCGCGTGCGGCAAGATGACCGCCAAGGCCAACACCAAGATCCTCTGGTGGGTCGACGACGGCGGGAACGAGGCGCTGGTCATCCACGGCAAGGAGGCGTCGACGGGCAAGACCTTCACCCAGCGGGTCGACGGGATCGGCGGCGGTCAGTACCCAGCGTCCCTGTCGTGCCGGCCAAGGGCTGCTGGACACTCACTGAGACGGTCGGAGATCGCCGTGCCGGCGCCATCACCATCGCGGTCGATGACAGGCACTGACCCCGCCCAACGCTGGCGCTATTTGGCGGGTTCGAGCCACTCGTCGACGCGGCGACATGGCACTACGTTCCGGAGAACGTGGCGAGCAAGGTCAAGCCGCCGCGGGTGGCGCGCCACCGCCCGTCGGTGTGGACACCCGACCAGCTGGCGACCTTCCTGCGACGCATCCGCCACTACCGGTTCTACCCGCTGTACCTGCTCGCGGTGACCACGGGCATGCGACGGGCCGGGCTATGCGGTCTGCGGTGGTCGGTCGTCTACCTGCGAACACGACAGCTCGCCATCGAGGACACTCGTGTCGTCGTCGATGGCCACGCCGAAGACGGTGACGGCAAGACTGACAACGCCTCGCGGATGCTCGCTCTGGACGGCACCACGGTCGCCGGGTTGGAGGGCTGGCGGGCCGTCCAGGACGAGGAACGGCCGTTCTTCCTGCCCCAGCATCGTGCGAGCGACGTCGGCAAGTGTTCCGCGCCCTCGGTGACGAACGCGTAGCGCAACGGATCAGGATCGAGCTGGGCGATGACCGGCGACACGTTGATGCCCCGATCGACAGCGGCGACCAACTCCTGGCTCAGGACGTGGACTTGCCGCAGTCTCTCGATCTGCTCGGGGGTGTGGTTGCCGCTGCAGGAGCCACAGGAGTCGATCACGTACTCGGTACTCCTTTGCTGATGAGTCGGGGAACTTCGGCGAGTGTTGTCGGGCACAGGAGTCCGAGGCGCCGTAGTTCATCGTGTACGTCGACGGGAAGTCCGCTGCCGTCGTCCTGGTTGAGCACACCGCCGATCAGGATCGGCCCGTCGAAGCCCTGCTCGGTCGCGGCTGCTGCGAGACGCTTGCCAAGGGCCGCTGCTGCGCCGTTATACGTGGAGACGACGATGGCGTCCGCGTCCTCGGCCACGGCAGCGTTCGTGGCCGCCTCCGGCGTGGAGCCGCTGGAGAGGCTGATGACCTCTGCGCCGAGGTTGGGTAGTGCCGCCGCCAGGACATCGTGAGCCAGGTCGTGCACGTCCAGGCCGGCGACGACGACGCGTACACCGTCGAGCCGGGTCTCAGCGTGCGCTTCGATCTGTCCGACCAACCCCTTGGCAGTACTCGCCTTCCACGGCTCGAGGCTGGCAAGTCCAGGAGGCGGCTTGATATCGACGATGCGCTCTAGCTTGCGGATCTCGGTGTGCCTGAGAGCGAGCAGCAAGGATCCAGGATCGGTACGGTCGACGCCTTGTTCGACGAGGTACTCGATGATTCGAGAAGACGCCGACTCCGCATAGGCGACCGCGGTCTTCACTTCGACGTCCAGACGTGACCAGTCGAACAGGTCGCTGCTACGCCTCGCTTCGATTTCCACTTCTCGAGCCGCGAGCTGCACGTCGATGACCTCTGCGGCGTTCGGGATTCGAATGTTCTCGGTCAGGGGAACCGGGTTCAACGCATGGCCGGTCGGAGCGGCCAGCTGCGTTGCGATGTCGACGAGCAAATAGTCGTCGAGCACGGATCGATTGCGGGCGAGGTCACGTCCGTAATCGACGGTGTTCCCGTAGATCATCGAGCCCACGCCGTCTGTGCCCTGCATCTCAAGCAAGGCCAGGGCGAGGAACGCTCTGGCGGGCAGCTGGGGCACGAGTCCCCCGAAGCAATGAGCGACTCGGACACCAAGGAGGTCGTTCAGGATATGCTTCTCCAGCGCCGCCCATGCCAGGTAATTGCCATACGTGGAGAACTGCATGGCGGGCCCGTCGTCGAGGTACGAGTGGACAATGGCCCCTTGCGGCCTCGCGTACGCCATGGCACCCAGCGCACGGAGGGTCGCGTCTCTCAACTGGTGCTCGTCCCAGCCACCCGGTGGATCGAACGAGAAGTACTGACCGATGTTTCCCAGCGTCGTGATCCCCACGGCCAGGGCTCTGACCGTGTTCTCCAGGGACGCGGGAGTGCCGATGACGAAGTCACCGAGGTGTGGTTGGGCTGTCACGGCATTGGCGACGTCGTCCCAGTCCTCCGCTTCGAGGCGAGGCCCGGTCTCCTTCTGAGCCGCACCGCGTTGCTCTTCCGGTAAGCCCATCGCGCTCTCGAGACACAGACCGAACCTGTCGAGCCGGTGCCCGTCTGATTCGAGTGCGTCCGTGATCTCGTGCAGTGCGGTCCTCGTCGCGGGCCACGTGCCGAGCCCGATGTGTGCGTGATACATGACGCGGCGATTCTCGCGTGCCTGCCGCTTGTACTCGAACTCTGAACCCACGTCGGCGGCCGTGGACAGACGTGATCTACCTACGCCATGCGTAGCAACGGCGTGGGCGCCTTCCTCCAACAAGGCACTGGTGTTCGAGGCTGCGGCATTGCCGGGCGTTACCACGTGAAAGCACCTCCGCTACCGCCGCGTCCCACGCTTCGACCCGCACGCGAGCGACCTGCGCTGTCCGGCTGCCTGTCAGGGGGAGCCGACCGGCTCGCCCTTGCGCTGCCTGCCCGCGATGTCGTCGAAGTCCTCCTCCATGGCCGAGGTCGGAGGTGCTCCCAAGCGGTTGAACACGAAGATGCAGATGAGACTCACCGCGACGCCTGGGATCATCTCGTAGAGCCCGATGGTGTCGAGCTGCTTGTAGATGAGCACCGTGGCGCCGCCGCCGATCATGCCGGCTATCGCGCCGACCCGGTTCATCTTGCGCCAGAACAGGGAGATCAGCAGGACCATCCCGAAGGCCGCGCCGAACCCCGCCCAGGCGTACGCCACGATGGCGAGCACGCTGCCTCCCCGCAGCGCCAGTAAGAATGCCACGATGGCGACGCCGAGCACGACGAAGCGGCCTACCCACAGCAGGTGGATGCCGGAGGCCTGCCGGTTGAAGAAGCGCCTGTAGACGTCCTCGCTCAGCGACGACGCCGCGACGAGCAGCTGGGACGACGCGGTGCTCATGATGGCCGCGAGGACACCGACGAGGAACAGGCCCGCGAGCCAGCCGGGGATGATGTCCTGCACCAGCTTCAGGAAGACGCTCTCGGGATCGGCGAGCGGCTGCTTGAAGTAGGCGATGCCGACGAGACCGAGCACGACTGCGGCACCCATTCCCGTGACGCCGTAGGTCACGCCGATCCGCCTGGCCTTCGGGATCTCGGAAGCCGACCTGATCCCCATGAACCTGACCAGGATGTGCGGCTGCCCGAAGTACCCGAAGCCCCACGCGAGCCCCGAGACGATGGCGACCAGGCTCACCGATCCCGCTGACGTCCACTTTCCGTCCGCGAGGCTCACGTTGCCCACGAGCGAGAGCAGGTCGGGGTTGCGTTGCGACAGGGCGTCGGCCATAGGACCGAACCCGCCGACGAGAGCGATCGTCGCTATCGGGATCACGACCACGGCCCCCCACATCAGCACGGCCTGCACGGAGTCGGTGTAGCTCACCGCGAGGAAACCGCCGACGAACGTGTAGACCACGACGACGCTGCCCGTGACGATCACGCCGAACGTCGCGCTCGTGCCGAACACCGTCTCGAAGAGAACTCCACCTGCTACCAGGCCCGAGGCCACGTAGATGGTGAAGAAGACGATGATGATCACCGCGGAGATCAGGCGCAGCAGATGGGTTCGGTCCTCGAACCTGTTCTCGAAGTACGCGGAGAGGGTGAGAGCGTCGCCCTCCTTGCCGCTGGTGAAGTCCCTTGCCCGCTGGGAGTAGTCACGCAGCCGCGCCGCGACGAACTTCCAGTTTGCGTAGAGCCCGACGAACAGTCCCAGGATGATCCAGGAGGCGCCGAGGCCGCCCAGGTACGCGGCGCCGGGGAGCCCGAGCAGCAACCAGCCGCTCAGGTCGCTCGCCATCGCGCTCAGCGCGGTCACCCAGTAGTTGAGTGAGCGCCCGCCGAGCACGTAGTCGGAGAGGTCCTTGTTCTTCCGATAGCACCAGCCACCGATGAGCAGCATCGCGCCGAAGTAGACGACGAAGGTCGTCGTATAGGAGGCCTGTTCTGACATCTTGTCTCCCGGTGCCTTCCCATCCGACCTCGCGAGTTCAGGAACGCCGCATCGTCGGTGGCGTCGCGTGAACGGTGTCGGGGTGGTCGAGCAGACGTACCGCGCTCAACGCCTCGATCCGCTTTTCGGCCAGCCTGTCGGCGGCGCGGTAGTACGGGATGCCCTCCCGGTCTGCGATCGCGAACACTTCCTGCGTACGTTCGAGAATCCGCAGCACGTTGGTACGCGCGCGCTCTGGATTGAAACCGCCCTTGCGGTAGCGGTCGGTGTCGAAGATTGTTCCGCCGGAGTTGGCCACGTAGTCGACGGCGTAGACGATGCCCCGCTCGGCGAGCTCGTCGCCGTGACGGTTCTCGGCAAGGATGTTGTTCGCGGAACCGGCGACGACCTTGCCCCTCAGCCTGCCGACGGTGTCGTCGTTGATGACCGCACCGAGCGCGTAGGGCGCGAAGATCTCGGCATCGACGTCGTAGATGGCGCTGGGCCCGACCGCGTCGACACCGTGTTCCCGCACCGCCAGCTCGACCTTGTCGGGGTCGATGTCGGACACCGTCACCCGTGCGCCCGCCTTCACCAGCAGGGCGAGCGCCTTGCTTCCCACCGCACCGAGCCCTTGCAGGGCGACGGTGCGTCCGGCGAGGTCGGTGTCTCCCCAGACGCGCTCGGCACACGCGCGCATCGCCTGCACAGAGCCAAGTGCGGTGGACGGTGAGATGTCACCGGCGCCACCGCAGTGTTCTGGCAGCGTCACGACGTGTTCGGTCTCCGCGTAGAGCGTCTCCATGTCGGCCAGGGTGGTGCCGACGTCCTCACCGGTGATGTACTCGCCGCCGAGCTGGTCGATCATCCGGCCCATGGCGCGCAGCAGCGCCTCCGACTTGTCCTTCTTCGGATCGCCGATGATCACCGCCTTGCCGCCGCCGAGGTCGACGCCGGCAGCCGCGTACTTGTACGTCATCCCCCTGGCGAGGCGCAACGCGTCGAAGATCGCGTCTTCCTCGCTCGCGTACGTCCACATCCGCAGGCCACCGGTCGCAGGCCCCAGGGCGGTGGAGTGGATGGCGATCACGCCGCGAAGACCCGTCGCGCTGTCGTTGACCAGCACTACCTTCTTGAAGGCGTGCTCCCGCAGGTAGTCGAACACCGGCGCGGTCATGCTCTGCATGTTCCCCTCCCCTGCTCAGTTGGCCGTGTAGCCGCCGTCGACGTAGAGCACCTGTCCGGTGACGTACGACGCCGAGTCGCTGGCAAGGAAGACCACGGGCCCGCCGAGCTCGGCGGGGAGGCCGCGCCGCGCCATCGGCGTGAAGTCGATGACCTGACGTTGCTTCTCCGGCCGGTCGTGCTCGCCGGTCGCGTTCTGCATGATGTTCTCGAAGTAGCCGGGCGCGATGGCGTTGACCCTGATGCCGTGCGGCGCCCACTCGACCGCCATCGTGCGCACGAGCTGGTCGATGCCACCCTTGCTCGCGGCGTACGCCGTAAGGCCACGGATGCCGACCTTGCCGGCGATCGACGAGATCATCACGATCGACCCGCCCTCACCCTGGTCGATGAGCCGCCGCGCGACGAACTGCGCGCAGTGGAAGTAGCCGCTCAGGTTCGTGGCGATGACCTCGTCCCACTCGTTCTCGTCGTAGGTCTCAGCCGGCTTGATGATGTCGGTGCCCGCGTTGTTGACGAGGATGTCGAGCCGGCCGTACCTGTCGACGGCGGAGTCGACGAGCGCCGCACAGCTGTCGCGCTCGGTGTTGTCGAACTGGGTCGCCGACGCGGTGCCACCCGCTGCCGTGATCTCCGCGGCCGTGGCCTCGGCCACCGCCAGGTCACGCCCACTGATGACGACCGACGCGCCCTGGGACGCCAGGGCCCACGCCATCGCCTTGCCGAGCCCGCGGCTCGACCCGGTGACGACGGCAACCTTCCCGGTCAGGTCGAACGTGGGGGAAGCATTCATCGACTCGACCGCCAATTGATTCGACCTCCACTCGGCGTCCACGGCGCCCGTTCCCGGGCTGGCGCGCAACGGCCGAACTTGGTGCATGTCTAATTGGATACCGTAATGTACACGCCGCTGTTCGGGCCTGGCAATGGATGAATGGACAGTCAGATCAGGCGGTCGACGATGAGCTCGACGGCGCTGGTGATGTGCTCGCGCGTCAGCAGCTCCGCCTTGTCACCGGCGCGACGGCGCACGGCGGCCGCGATCGCGACGTGCTCGTCGAGCGACGCGACGGCCTGGCCGTCGGAGTACAGCGCGGCGAGCCGGTAGTTGAAGTAGTAGGTGCGACTGTGGCGGATGCTCTCCACCAGGCGCTCGTTGCCCGACGCCGCCACGATGCAGTCGTGGAAGCGGTCGTTCACCTGCACCAGCAGGTCCCGCGGGATCACGTCGGCGGCCTGCGCACGCAACTGCTCGTCGATGAGCGCACCGATCTCGTCGAGCTCACGGTCGCTCGCCCGTTCCGCCGCGAGCCTGGCGGCGTAACCCTCCAGGGCGAGCCGCACCTCGTAGATCTGGCGGATCTCCGACTTGCTGAACTCGCGAACGGCCCAGCCACGCCTGACACGCACGATCAGCCCCTCGCTGCCGAGCCGCTGCAGCGCCTCGCGCACCGGGGTGCGGCTCGCGTTCAGCTCCTCGGCCAGCTCCAGCTCGACCAGCCGCTGGTTGGGCCGGTACCTGCCGTGCAGGATCGCGTCGCGTAGTCCCTGATGGACCGCCTCGCGCAGCGAGGTCCCGCGCCGCGCGTCGGGCTCCGTACGCGACTCCACAGCTACCCCCTAGCTCGCGTATACAAGACAGCATACGCTGGCCGATCCCCTCAACCAGCGGCCAGCGCCTCGCTCGACGCGCGCATCCCCGACCTGACGGCACCCTCGAGCCCGCCAGGCCCCACCCGGTCGTCGGTGTGCTCCCCGGCGAAGAACACCACGTCGGCCAGCGGCCTGCGCACCTCGGGCAACACCCGGACACGCTGGTCACCCAGTGGCGCCCTGACGACCGCGCGCGCGAACTCGTCCCGCGTCCAGCTGTGCGAAAGTGCCGCCAACCGCGTCACCTGACGGCCGGCGAGCACGGCGACGTCACGGTCGAGCGCGTCGAGGAACGCGTCGTCCACGGACGCCGGCTCGGCGTCGCCGCCCGGCATGGAGGACAGCAGCGCAGAGTCGCCGGACTGGTGCCTCGACTGCTCGACGAGCCACGGCGCGACTCCGTCGGTGAAGCAGCCGGCCCGGACCGCTGCGGCGACAGCCGCTCGTTCCGCGTACTGGACGACGACCTTGGTCGCCGTGCCGTAACAAAGCTCCGCCAGCGCACGCACCTTCTCCGGCGGCAGCGGCGGGTCGAACCCGAGCCCCACCGTCAACGGCCCTGGCACGGTGACGACGACGCGGTCGGCGGCGACCGATCCCTCTTCGGTCTCGACCACGGCTCCCCCTGACCGCCAGCGGATCGCACGTACCCGTTCGCCCAACCTGATGTCCAGCTCCGCCGCGAGCCGACGGGCCAACAGGTCGTTGCCGCCGCTGATCCGGTACGAACCACCCTCGTGCGTCAACTGCCGCTCGAACTCCCCCGCGTCGGCATGCCGGAGCGAGGTGACGGGCGTGTACTGGGCGAACGCGGTCAGGAAGGCGACCACCTCGGCGGGAGCCGACAACCTGCTCGACCACGCCTGCAGGTTCTCGAACGGCGCGGGCGGCGCGTCGCGGTAACGCTCCCGCAGCCAGCCCGTCACCCGCACCCGCTCGACACGAGGCAGGCGACGTCCGCCGATGAGCATGCCGGGCGCCTCGGGATCGAAGTAGCCACAAGGCACCGCCTCGAGCCCGAAGCGCTCGACGAGCGCGAGCACGTTGTGCTGCCCGACGTACAGCGTCTCGGCGCCGAGCTCGGCGAACTGGCCGCCGAACAGGCCGTCGTGCAGCGTCCACAACCGACCGCCGACCCGGTCGCGCGCCTCGAGTACCGCGACCTGGTGACCGGCCCTGCGCAGCTCGTCTGCTGCAACGAGGCCGGACATCCCGGCACCGACGACGACGGCCCTCATCCGGCCGCCCGCCTCGAGCCGGCACGTCCTGCCGCGATGTGCACGGGCGTGCCGAGGCCGACAAGAGCGGCCTCCATGAACGACTCGCTCATCGTCGGATGCGGATGGATGGTCTCCGCGAGGTCCTCCAGGTTGGCGCGCATCTCGACGGCGAGCGCGGCTTCCGCGACCAGGTCGGAGGCGTGTGGTCCCACCAGCTGCGCGCCGAGCAGCATACCGTCCGTGCGCACGTACACCAGCTGGGTGAAGCCCGCGTCCTCGGCCAGGGTGCGCGCACGTCCGAGGGCGGAGGTGGGGAAGGACGCGACCTCGGCGTCATAGCCCTGCGCCCGAGCCTCGTCCAGCGACAGTCCGACGGTGGCCACCTCGGGATCGGAGAAGACCACCGCGGGCACCGCACTCGGGTCGAACGCGTTCGCGACGCCGCAGAGCACGTCGACGGCGACGCGCGCCTCGGCGGTGGCCTTGTGTGCGAGCGCGGGACCTGGCGTGATGTCCCCGATCGCCGCGACCGAGGGCGTGAGCAGCCTGTCCTGCCCCACCGCGAGCAGCCCGTCCGCGCCGGCGGTCACGCCCAGCGCGTCGAGGCCGACGTCGTCGGTGTTGGGCATCCTGCCCACGGCGACGACGACACGGTCGCCGTCAAGCCACTCCTCGGCTCCCGCGGGGCCGCGTACGGTCAGCCTTTCGCCGTCGTCGGCGACGACCGTCGTGCCCGTACGCACGTCGACCCCGAGCCTGGCCAGCCTGCGCGCGACGGGTACCGCGATCTGGCCGCCGAACGCGGGCAGGATGCCGTCGGCCGGCTCGACGATGGTCACCCGCGCGCCGAGCTTGGCGAGCGCCGTGCCGAGCTCGATGCCGACGTACCCGCCGCCGACGACGGCGACGCTCTCCGGCACCTGGTCGAGTGCGAGCACGTCGGTGGAGTCGAGGACGCGCACGCCGTCGCGGGGCACGGGTGGGAGCTCCGCGGGCCTCGAACCCGTGGCGAGCACGCAGGAACGGAACTGGACGTGACTCGGCGGCCCCGCACCTGACTCCACCGCACCCTGGTCGCGCCGGGTGAACCTGAACCTGCCCTGCCGCACTTCGACGCCCGCCTGGTCGAGCAGTCGCCCGACCCCTGACCTGAGGCCGTCGACGAGCCGTTCCTTCCACACCTGGAACGCGACCAGGTCGACGTCGGCGCGCGGCACGCTCAGTCCACGTTCCGCCCAGTCGCCGAGCCCGTGCGCGGTGCCCGCGAGCTCGATGAGCGCCTTCGAAGGTATGCAGCCGACGGACACGCAGATGCCGCCGAGACCACGCTCACCCGCCGCGTCGACCAGCAGCACGGACCTGCCGCGGCGGGCGGCGTGCAGCGCGGCGACGTAACCGCCTGGGCCACCGCCGACGACGAGCAGGTCGACGCCTTCGGGCATCTCTCCGACCACCATGTGCGTCTCCCGCCGGTAGTAAAGACCTGAACGGATGGTTGGAGATCAGGACATCCCCCTGATGGGGTAAACGGGCTTGGTGTCCCAACCACTCATCAGGAGGATGTCTTGTCCAAGGGTAGTAGTCGCCGGCTGTCTCGTGGGGACCGTCGCCGC
>WHST01000173.1 GCA_009379955.1 Streptosporangiales bacterium
CGCGAGGCACCGCCCGCAGCGACGCACCACCATCCACCCACGACCAAGCTCAGCGGCATCCAGCCGGTGAGCCAGCCCACCATGCCCAAGCTCACCTCAAGCCCGGACTTGACTTCGACCTCATAGGTTGGTCAGGCGGCGACGAGGACCTGGCGCACACCCGCGGCGATCTCGACGTCCTCACGGGCGGCGACGACGAACGTGCGCACGCGCGCGCCGTCCGCGGTGATGTCGGCGTCGCCGTCCACCGCCGCGTTGCGGCGCGGGTCGACGCCGGTACCGAGGTACGCGAGGCCGTCGGTCGCCGCCTGACGTACCCCGGCGGCACCTTCCCCCACGCCGCCGGTGAACACAAGGACGTCGAGCCCGCCGAGCGCGGCGGTCATCGACGCGATACCGGCGCGGAGGCGGTGCAGGTAGGTGTCGCGCGCGAGCGTCGCAGCGTCGTCGCCGTCGGCTGCCGAGGCGAGGATCGCCTTCAGGTCGGGGGTGCCGGCGAGCCCGCGGAGACCCGAGCGGTGCTCGAGCGCGCGTTCGAGCTCGGCCACGGCGATGCCTGCGTGCGTGTGCAGCCACAGCAGCAGGCCCGGGTCGACGCTGCCCGACCGCGTCGCCATGACGAGGCCCTCCAGCGGTGTGAAACCCATGGTGGTGTCGACCGAACGGCCGTCGAGCACGGCCGCGAGCGACGCACCCGCACCCAGGTGGCAGACGACGGCGCGGCGTACCGACGAGGCGCCACCGGCGAGCTCGCCCGCCCGCCGCGTCGCGTACGCGTGGGAGAGACCGTGGAACCCGTAGCGGCGGATCCCGTACTCCGCACGCCACTCCTGCGGCAGCGCGTACGTCGCCGCGGGCTCCGGCAGGTGGGCGTGGAACGCGGTGTCGAAGCACGCCACGGCGGGGACGTCGGGCAGCTCCGCGCGCACAGCGGCGATCCCGGCCAGCGACTTCGGCTGGTGCAGCGGAGCGAGGTCGGTGAGGGCGTCGAGCCGCTCCATGACCTCGTCGTCGATGCGCACGGGCATGGTGAACTCGCGTCCGCCGTGCACGACGCGATGGCCGACGGCGTCCGGCGTACCGAGGTCCCGCACCGCCTCGGCGACGTCGGCGGAGTCCCACTCGCCGTCGCTCACCTCGATCGACTCGTGGCCTTGCACGGTGTCGTCGCCGTCGAGGAGGTCGAGCTTCAGACTGCTCGACCCTGCGTTGACCACCAGCACACGCATTAGTGCGGCCAGGTCCACTCGCTGACGTCGGGGGCGTCCTCGCCGTGCTCGCGCGCGTAGGCACGGTGCCGCAGCCGCTCGTCGGCCATGCGCTGTCGCACGTGCCCGGCGCGCGCCGCAAGACCTGGCACGCGGTCGATGACGTCCATCACCAGGTGGAAGCGGTCGAGGTCGTTGAGCATCACCATGTCGAACGGTGTCGTGGTGGTGCCCTCCTCGCGGTACCCGCGCACGTGCAGGTTCGCATGGCCGTTCCTGCGGTAGGTCAGTCGGTGCACGAGGTACGGGTAGCCGTGGAACGCGAAGATGACGGGACGGTCCGCCGTGAACACCGTGTCGTACTCGGCGTCCGACAGGCCGTGCGGATGCTCGCTCTCGGGCAGCAGCCGCATCAGGTCGACGACGTTGACGACGCGCACCCGCACGTCGGGCAGGTGCCGGCGCAGCAGGTCGGTCGCGGCGAGCGTCTCCAGTGTCGGGACGTCGCCGGCGCAGGCGAGCACCACGTCGGGTGCGTCGCCGCCGTCGTTGCTCGCCCACTCCCAGATGCCGAGCCCGCGCGCGCAGTGCACCAGCGCGTCGTCCATCGACGTCCACTGCAGCGCCGGCTGCTTGCCGGCGACGACGACGTTGACGTAGTCGCGCGACCGCAGACAGTGGTCCGTGACCGACAGCAGGCAGTTGGCGTCGGGCGGCAGGTAGACCCTGACGATCTCGGCCTTCTTGTTCATCACGACGTCGAGGAAGCCGGGATCCTGGTGGGTGAAGCCGTTGTGGTCCTGCCGCCAGACGTGCGAGCTGAGCAGGTAGTTCAATGACGGGATCGGTCGGCGCCACGGCAGTTTGCGGGAGACCTCGAGCCACTTGGCGTGCTGGTTGAACATCGCGTCGACGATGTGCACGAACGCCTCGTAGCTGTTGAACAGCCCGTGTCGCCCGGTCAGCAGGTAACCCTCGAGCCAGCCCTGGCACAGGTGCTCGCTGAGCACCTCCATGACCCGGCCGTGCGGGCCGAGGTGCTCGTCGGTGGGCAGCCGGTCACCCTGCCACGCCCGGTCTGTCACCTCGAAGACCGCGCTCAGTCTGTTCGAATCAGTCTCGTCGGGCCCCATGATCCGGAACGTCTCCGGGTTCGCCACGACGACGTCGCGCAGCCAGGCGCCGAGCGTGCGGGTCGCCTCCCCCGTCTCCGTGCCCGGAGCGCCGACCGCGACGGCGTGGTCGCGGAAGTCGGGCAGCTCGAGCTCGTTCGACAGGAGCCCGCCGTTCGCGTGCGGGTTGGCGCTCATCCGGCGATCGCCCTCGGGGGCGAGCCCGTCGAGCCTCCCGACCGGGCGGCCGCCGTCGTCGAACAGCTCGCCGGGACGGTACGAGCGCAGCCACGACTCCAGCTGGGCGAGGTGCTCGGGATTGGTGCGCGTGCCCGACAGCGGCACCTGGTGCGAACGCCACGTGCCCTCGACAGGTACGCCGTCGACCTCGTGCGGCCCGGTCCATCCCTTGGGCGTACGGAGGACGATCATCGGCCAGCGCGGACGCTCCCGCGACCCGCCCTCGCGCGCGGCGGCCTGCGCGTCGGCGATCAGGTCGCACGCGGTGTCGAGCGCCGCGGCCATGGCCTGGTGCACCTGCGCGGGATCGTCGCCGCTGACCAGCAACGGATGGTGCCCGTACCCCTCGAACAGCCGCACCAGCTCGTCCTCGGGGATCCGGGCGAGGAGGGTGGGTCCGGCGATCTTGTAGCCGTTGAGGTGCAGGATCGGCAGCACGGCGCCGTCGTGCACGGGGTCGAGGAACTTGTTCGAGTGCCAGCTCCCCGCGAGCGGTCCCGTCTCCGCCTCGCCGTCACCGACGACGCACGCGACGACGAGCCCTGGGTTGTCGAACGCCGCGCCGTACGCGTGCGCGAGCGAGTAGCCGAGCTCGCCGCCCTCGTGGATCGACCCAGGTGTCTCCGGCGCGGCGTGGCTGGGGATGCCGCCGGGGAAGGAGAACTGCCGGAAGAGGCGCTGCATGCCGCGCTCGTCACGCGAGACGGCGGGATAGATCTCGCTGTACGTGCCCTCGAGCCAGGCGTTCGCGACAGCGGCCGGGCCGCCGTGGCCGGGACCCATGACGTACATGACGTCGAGGTCGCGCGCCCTGATCACGCGGTTGAGGTGGGCGTACCAGAGGTTGAGGCCGGGCGAGGTCCCCCAGTGCCCGAGCAGCCGCGGCTTGACGTGCTCGGGTCGCAGCGGCTCGCGGAGCAGCGGGTTGTCGAGCAGGTAGATCTGCCCGACCGACAGGTAGTTGGCCGCCCGCCAGTACGCGTCGACCGCGGCCAGAGCGTCGTCGTCGAGCGGCTTCCCCATGACCTGCAGCGCGTCGGTCATCGGCACGTTCCTCGACTCGTCGGGATCTGCCGTCACTGCCTTCTCTTGCCGCGCGGCCCGGCGAGGACCTCCTGCATCTTCGCCTTGACGCCTTCCTTGACCATATCCCAGCGGTCGCTGTCGCCACGGACGATCGACTCGAACGCCTTCTCCATCTGGTCCCACGTCACGTGCGGCGGGATCGGCGGCACGGCGGGGTCGGTGACGAACTCGACGACGCATGGCCGGTCGGCCGCGAACGCCTGCTCCCACGCGCCGCGCACGTCGTCGGGCTGCTCCACCTTCACGCCGCGCAGCCCGATGCTCTCCGCGTAACCGGCGTACGGGAAGTCGGGCAGCTGCTGCGAGGGCAGGAACTGCGGCGATCCACCCATCGCACGCAGTTCCCACGTCACCTGGTTGAGGTCGCCGTTGTTCAGCACCGCGACCACGAGGCGCGGGTCGTCCCACTCCCGCCAGAACCGCGCGACGCTGATCAGCTCGTTGATGCCGTTCATCTGCATGGCGCCGTCACCGACGAGCGCGACCGCGGGACGTCCCGGCTCGACGAACTTCGCGCCGACCGCGTACGGCAGTCCCGGGCACATCGTCGCGAGGTTGCCCGACAGCGAGCCGCGCATCCGGCCGCGGAACCGCAGGTGGCGCGCGTACCAGTTGGCGGCAGACCCGGAGTCGGCCGTGATGATCGCGTCGTCGGGCAACTGCGGCGACAGCTCGTGGAACACCAGCTCGGGGTTGATCGGGTCGGCCGAGACGCCGGCGCGGCGTTCCATGACCTCCCACCAGCGGGCGACGTCCTTCTCGATCTTCTCGCGCCACGACCGGTCGGTCTTGCGCTGCAGCATCGGCAGCAGGGCGGTCAGCGTGGCGGTGGAGTCGCCGACGAGGTTGATCTCGTACGGGTACCGCATGCCGATGGTCGTCGGGTCGCGCTCGATCTGCACGGCTCGGGCCTGGTCGTAGGGCGGCAGGAACTGCGAGTACGGGAAGCTGGAGCCGACCGTCAGCAGCGTGTCGCAGTCGCGCATCATCTCGTAGCTCGGCCGGGTGCCGAGCAGCCCGATCGCGCCGGTGACCCAGGGCAACTCGTCGGACAGCACGTCCTTGCCCAGCAACGCCTTCGCGACACCCGCACCGAGGACGTCGGCCACCTGCTCCACCTCGTCGGCGGCGTCGGCGGCCCCCTGCCCGACGAGCATCGCCACGCGCTCGCCGGCGTTGAGCAGGTCACCGGCGCGCTCGACGTCGTCGGCGCGCGGGCGCGGCGCGACCTGCGTCATCCCGAGGCTGGACGGGACCATCTTGAACTCGTGGGTGGGCGGCGAGTAGTCCAGTTCCTGCACGTCGGCGGGGATGATGAGCGCCGTCACCGTGCCCCGCGCTAGTGCGGTGCGGATCGCGCGGTCGAGCACGTTCGGCAGTTGCTCGGGCACCATCACGGTCTGCACGTAGTCGGCCGCGACGTCCTTGTAGAGCGAGGCGAGGTCGACCTCCTGCTGGTAGTCGCCGCCCATGGCGCTCCTGTTGGTCTGTCCGACGATCGCGAGCATCGGCGTGTGGTCGAGCTTGGCGTCGTAGAGCCCGTTCAGCAGGTGGATCGCCCCCGGCCCCGACGTGGCGGCGCAGACGCCGAGACGCCGGGAGAACTTCGCGTAGCCGGTCGCCTCGAACGCGGACAGCTCCTCGTGGCGGGACTGGACGAACCGCGGCCTGTCACCGGCCCGCTCCCAGGCCGCCAGGAGGCCGTTGATGCCGTCGCCCGGGTAGCCGAAGACGTGTTCGACGCCCCATTCCCTCAGGCGTCCGAGCAGGAAGTCGGCTACGGTCTTCGACATGGCTCCTCCCGAAGCTGGGCTGACCCGACGGTTACCCACGGCCGGGGAGGCGAAACCACGGCGACCGTGCGCGACTAGCGGGATCGCGGCGGTGTAGGTGAGCGGCATGACGGGCGACAGCGGGGCGGAGACCGGCGGCGACCCGAGTGGCCCGCGCTGGGCCCGGGCGGTGACGCGTCGGCTGACGCGACGTGCCCGCGACGTCGCGCGGCTCCTCGCCGCGACGCAATCGACCACCATCGGTTCAGGCACCGATGTCGTCATCGTCCCCGGCCTCGCCGTCTCCCGTTACCTGAAGCCACCCCAGTGGCGCATCGCCACCTTCGCCCGCGCCCACCTGGTGGAGCTGCCCGGCGTCGGCGACGCACCGAACGCCGGCGGCGCCCTGACCCTGCACCACGACGCGGCCACGCTCACCGCCTGGCTGCGCACCCACATCGACGGCGCGTACGTGCTGGTGGGCCACTCCTACGGCACGCAGGTCGTCCTGCGGGCCGCCGCCGCGAGCGACGAGCGCCTCCGCGCCGTGGTGCTTGCCAGCCCCACCGTCGATCCCGCATACCGCACCATGCACCGGCTCCTGGGGCGGTGGCTCATCAGCGACCGCCGCGAGCCGCGGGAGCTCCACCGCTCACAACTGCCGGACGCCCGCCACGCCGACCTGCGCCGGGTGACCGCCATGCTGGTGTCGATGCTGACCGATGCACCAGAGCACTGGGCGAGCAGGATCGCCGCGCCGCTGACCGTGGTGATGGGCGAGCGCGACCTCCTGGCACGGCCCGCCTGGGGTCGACAACTCACCCGACGCCCCGGCGGCATGTTCGTCGCCGTCGCCGGGGGCACACACTCGTTCCCGTTCACCCGACCCGACGACCTCGCCCACGCCGTACACGCAACGATCGAGAGGACGGACGGACGTGACAGCACGCGCCCCTGACCGCATGGCGATGCCGCGCGCCGACCTGGGCTGGCGCGGCAGAGTCGCAGGAGAACCGCGACCGTACGGTCGCGGAGAGAAGGAGTCACAGTGCAGGTCACCAATATTTTCGCGGATCTGTCGGTCCCAGACATTGGCGAGGCTCGCGACTTCTACGTCGACTACCTCGGGCTCAGCGTCGAGGGATTCGACATGGGTTGGGTCGCCCGCTTTCAGTCCCCGGACGGCCGAGCCGTCGTTCAACTCGTCACTCGCGACGCGACGGCTCCGCACGATGCGGTGATCTCGGTCGCCGTCGGGGACGGCATCGAGGAGGCGTACGAGGAGGCGAGACGACGGGGCTTCGAGATCGTCCACCCGCTCACGACGGAGTCCTGGGGCATCCGGAGGTTCTTCGTCCGCGCGCCAGACGGCAACGTGATCAACGTGACGGGCCACAAGGACGAGTGAGTTCGGTCGAGTCCGTCGCGCGACCGGATGACGGAGGACGGGGTCCATCACTCGACCGCATCCCGCGCGTCGTGCGTCAGGCGTCGCGGCGGTGGAGGACCGCCCCGGCGAGGAGGAGGGGGATGACGGCCCACGCGGCGAGGAGCAGGGCCGCGACGAGCGGGGTGAACATCGCGTCGTCGACGCCGCCCGTGAGCTGTGAGCGCAGGCCGATCACGCTGACCGAGACGAGCCGGCTCGCCCAGGGCTCAGCGAGCAGGTTCGCCACCTGCGGCAGCACGTAGACCAGGCCGACGACGGTGACGATGCTGCCCGCGGTCGAGCGGAGCACGGTGCCGATGCCAAGGCCCAGCAGGGCCACCACCGTCAGCGCGCCGATCCAGGGGAACAGGTCGCTCAGGGCCAGGTGCAGAGGAGCGCCGATCGGCCGGTCGGCCACGATCGCCTGGGCGGTGCCGTACATGGCGAACACTGTGACCAGGCCGGCGAGGAGCCCCAGGCCGAGGACGACGGCGGCCTTCGCGAGCAGGAATGCCGGCCGCTGCGGTACGGCCACCAGGCTGGTACGGATCGACCTGGTCGCGTACTCACCCGTCATGGCCAGGGCGCCGAACGTCCCGAAGATCAACGGCGCCAGGAGGATGCCCTCGTCGATACCCGCGCCGACCGGTCCGACGTTCGCCCGCACAGACGCCGACGCGTCGTCCCAGAAGCTCACCGCGGCTGCGGTTGCGAGCACGGTGAGGGCGAGCAGGATCACGCCGCCACCGACGAGCAGGTACGGCGTGGAGCGGACGCTGCGGATCTTCAGCCACTCGGAGGCGATCAGGCCGATCATCGGCGTGCCCCGAACTCGACGCTCTGTTCGGTGAGCTCGAGGAAGGCGTCCTCCAGTGACGCGTTGCGCTGCGTCAGCTCCTCGAGTGCGACGCCGTGAGCGTGCGCTATCGCACCGACCTCGCGCGCCGCCAGGCCGGTCACCTGGAGGCTGGCAGGGTCCTCCCCCGTCGCCGAACTCACCGTTGCGCCGGCCGCTTCGAGCGGTCCGGTCAAGCGCGCCGCCTCGGCCGCTCTCACCAGCACCGCACGGTGGAACCGCTCGAGCAGCTCCCGCATCGGCGAGTCGACCAGCAACCGTCCCCTGCCGATGACGACGGCGTGGTCGGCGACCAGTGCCATCTCGCTCATCAGGTGGCTGGAGACCAGGACCGTCCGGCCCTCGGCGGCCAAGGAGCGCAGCAGCCCGCGGATCCAGCGGATCCCGTCGGGGTCGAGCCCGTTGAGCGGCTCGTCGAACAGCAGCACGCCGGGATCGCCGAGCAGCGCTCCGGCAATGCCGAGACGCTGTTTCATGCCGAGCGAGTAACCTCCGACGCGCTTCCGCGCGACGCCGGCCAGACCGACGAGCTCCAGCGCCTCGGTGACCCGGCCCCCGCCGATCCCGTTGGCGAGCGCGAGCGCCCGCAGATGCGGCAGGGCCTTCCTGCCTCGGTGGATCTCGTCGGGATCCAGGAGTGCGCCGGCCTCGTGCAGCGGGCGCCGGATGGTGGCGTACGGCCTGCCGTTGACCAGCGCGCGGCCGGACGTCGGCACGTCGAGCCCGAGCACGGCCCGCATCGTCGTCGACTTCCCCGCCCCGTTGGGCCCGAGGAAGCCGGTCACCTGCCCCGGCCGCACCTGGAAGGACAGCCGGTCGACCGCAAGCGTGCGGCCGTATCGCTTCGTCAGCTGGTCAACCTCGATCATGGCTCCACTCTCCAGGCCCGGCGGCCGGGCACGCATCGCCCACAGGAGTGAACATGTCGCCGGATGTCCGTCCCGAGAACGACGCCGACGGACGGATGCGCCAAAGCGCTGCGGTGCCTAACGTGAGGCCGTGAACCTGCTCACTCGTAGGCTGCGGCGCGGCGAGCTCATCGCATTGGACGCCGCGCTCGGCGTGGGCTTCCTCTTCGAGTACCTCACCTCGGTGAACTCGGTGTGGGTCAACCTGCCGGCCGCCGTGGCGATCGCGGCGCCCGTTGCCGTACGGCGGGTCTGGCCGTTGCTGTCGGCCGTCGTCCTGTGGGGCGGGCTGATCCTGGTGGAGGCGGCGACACACGGCAACGGGATGTTCGCCCTGGTGCTGGTGATGTACACGACCGGGCTGCTCGCGCGCGGACGCCGAGCAGTCGCCGGGCTGCTGATCGGGCTGCCGGCGTCGGTGGCAGCCGCCGTCGTGGATCCGTCACCTACGTTCTGGCTGCTCGCGTTGCTGCCCGTCGACGTGGCCGCGGTGGGCGCCTGGGCCACCGGCCGCGCCGTCCGCACACGCCGGGAGTACCTCGCGCGGGAAGCCAGCCACCGCACCGAGCGCGCTGTCGCCGAGGAGCGGATGCGGATCGCACGGGACATGCACGACGTCGTGGCACACAGCATGAGCCTGATCACCGTGCAGGCGGGCGTCGCGGCACTCGCCGTCGAGGTACGCCCGGACGCAGCAGCCGAGGCGCTGCGGAGCATCGAGCGGACCGGACGCGCGTCCGTGGCAGAGATGCGCAGGATGCTCGGCGTGCTGCGCTCCGCCTCGGAGGATCTCGAGATCGAACGCGCACCGGCACCGGATCTCGACGGCCTGCCCGAGCTGGCCGAAGGAGCCAGGCAGGCGGGCGTCCGGGTTGCCATGAACGTGACGGGGTCGGCCGACCTCCCCGACGGGATGGCCCTGTCGGTCTACCGGATCGTCCAGGAGGCCCTGACCAACGTGGTCAAGCACGCCGCTCCCGCACAGTGCCAGGTCGACGTGGCCGTCGACCGCGGATGGGTCACGATCGAGGTGGTCGACGATGGTCCCGGTGCACGGGTGCTCCCTGGGTCGGCCGACGGGCACGGCCTGGTCGGCATGCGGGAACGGGTGGCAATGTACGGCGGCCGGTTCACCGCCGACCCGCGTCCCGGCGGGGGATTCGGTGTCACCGCGTCCTGGGAGCTCACGTGATCCGGGTGCTGATCGCGGACGACCAGGAGCTGCTCCGCGCGAGCTTCCGCCTCCTGATCGAGATGGCCCCAGACATCTCCGTCGCGGGTGAGGCGGCGGACGGCGCCGAAGCGGTCAGGCTCGCCCGCAGCGAGTCCCCGGACGTCGTGCTGATGGACGTCCGAATGCCGGGGATGGACGGCACCGACGCCACCCGGCGGATCACCGGCCCGCGGGTGCTCATCCTTACCACGTTCGACCTGGACGAGTACGTCTACGCGGCGCTGCGGGCAGGCGCGTCGGGCTTCCTCCTCAAGGACACGCCACCCGAAGAGCTGCTCCGCGCAATCCGCGTGGTCGCCGCCGGGGAGGCACTGCTGGCGCCGACGGTGACCAGCCGCCTGATCGCGACGTTCGTGGACCGACCCGCGAAGCCGACTGCACACCGGAGCCTCGACGGCGTCACTGGCAGGGAACGTCAGGTACTGGAGCTGGTCGCCCGCGGCCTGTCCAACGCCGAGATCGCCGCCGAGCTGCACCTGGTCACCGCCACGGTCAAGACACACGTCAGCCGGCTGCTGGCCAAGCTCCACGCTCGGGACCGGATACAGCTGGTGATAGCCGCCTACGAGTCCGGCCTGGTCTCGGTCAGCGACGGCTGACCGCGGCGCTCGCGCGGAGGAGGTGTTCCGACGCCAGACGTGCACCTTCAGCGAGGCTGCCGAGCTTGAACCACGCCACCGAGTCGTTGATCGCGCCGAAGCCGACGAACGTCCCGAACCCGCAGTCCGTCCCGGCGATGACGCGTTCCCGCCCGACGATGTCGGCGAACCTGCCGATGCGCTGGGCGATCAGGCGTGGGTGCTCGAGCACGTTCGTCTTCACGTCGATGACGCCGGGCACGAGCACCTTGTCGTCGGGGATCCCCAGCTTCCCGAGTTCCTCCCACTCGTGCTCGTGCCTGGGGTTGGCGGCCTCGAACGAGGTGGCGGCTCGGGATCGGCCGGGGAGCAGGTTCCACGTCCACCTGCCGAACTGCGTCGAGTTCGCCGAGTGCCTGTTCGCGGGCGCGCGACTCGGCGCCGTCATGGTGCCGACGAGCCCGGACTCCACTCCCGACGACCTCGAGCGGGTCACCAACCCATGTCACGCGAGACCGCGACCTGCGCGGCGATGGCTGGGTCGCGTCTCTATGGTGGACCGATGGCGTCGGTCAAGCAGATCCAAGTCACCTTCGACTGCGCAGAACCTGAGCGCGTCGCTCGTTTCTGGTGCGAGGTGTTGGGGTACGTCGTACCGCCGCCACCGGAGGGGTTTGCTACTTGGGAC
>WHST01000174.1 GCA_009379955.1 Streptosporangiales bacterium
CGCCGCCCACGCCGAGGAGTACTCACCCAGACGCTCCAACGCCATCCTGGTCACACGCTCACGCTGATCCTTCGGATACTTCCGGGGCATGATCCACATCCTTCTCAAGAAAGGAAGCGGCATCAAACCCGGGACGCTTCAAAGTGCCTTTCTCCAAGAGCAACAGGACCGTCGACAAGTCCCAGTTTCCCTTGCAGACAAGGCACTTTCGCATCACCACACCCCGTGTCGCCCCACCAGGTGTGAAAGACCGAGGTTAACGTGATCAACGGGGAGCAGGCTCGGACGCGGCGGTGAGGGCGCCGGAGCGGCGGAGGGCGTCGACGGCGTTTCGCCGGTGCCGGTCGAGGACGGCGACGAGCGTGCCGGCGTCGCCCGCGCGCACGGCCGCGATCGCCTCGTCGTGCTCGGCGACGACGGCGGACCTGTGCTGCTCGAGGTTGTAGTACACCGAGCGGTAGGCGTCGGTGGAGTCCCAGAGCAGGCGGATGAACCGCATCAGCCGCGGCAGCCCGCTGGGCTCCATCAGCGCGAAGTGGAAGCGCCGGTTGGCGTCGGTCATCGCGCCGAGGTCGCCGGCGTCGGCCGCCGCTTCGACGTCGCGCTGCGCCTCGACCACGCGTTCGACGTCCTCGCCGGTCAGCTTCGGCAGCGCCTCGGTCAACGCCTCGGGCTCGAGCAGGCCACGGATGCGGTAGACCTCGAGCAGGTCGTGCAGCGACAGCTCGGTGACGAAGTAGCCGCGGTGCGCCGCGTACGTCACCTGGCCCTCGCCCTCGAGGATCTTCAGCGCCTCGCGGAGTGGGACGCGGCTGACGCCGAGCTCGGTCGACAGCACGTCCTGCCGGATCTGCTCGCCCGGCCGCAGCGTGCCCGTGGTGATGGAACGCCGCAACTCGGCGAGCACCGCCTGTTGCGCCGTGGGTGGTTTGGTGAACCGTGGCGTGGTCACGTGAGATCGCCGCCCTTCAGCCACTGGCGTACGGCATGCGCGTCGTCGTCGAGACCCGGTGGTGGCTGTCGGTAGGTGACCGGCGTCTCCGACATCTCGAACGGGTTCGCGACCTGCTGCCGCGAGCCGAGCGCGACCAACGGCGCGAGCCCGAGCGCGGTCGCGGCGGCCATGCCGCCGGCGAGGTCGTTGACCGGTCCGCACGGCACGCCGGCCGCGTCGAGGTCGGCCTGCCAGGTGGTCGCGTCGCGGGTGGCGAGGCGTTCGCGCAGCAGCGCCACGAGCTCCTCGCGATGCGCGACGCGGTCGGCGTTGTGCGCGAACCGTGACTCGCTCGCGAGCCGCGGCAGGCCGACGCACCGGCACAGCGCCGCGAACTGCGCGTCGTTGCCGACCGCGATGATGAGTGGGCGGTCGGCGGTGGGGAACGGCTCGTACGGGCAGATGCTCGGGTGCCGGTTGCCCATCGCGGTCGGGGACTCGCCGGTCTCGGCGTACGCGCCGCCCGCGTTGACGAGGGCGGACAGCATCGACGAGAGCAGGTTGACCTCGATCCGCTGCCCGTCGCCTGTGCGGTCGCGGTGCCGCAGCGCGGCCAGGATCGCGACGCTCGCGTGCAGCCCGGTGACGACGTCGGCTATCGCGACGCCGACCTTGCTCGGCTCGCCCACCGGGCCGGTGAGCGACATCAGCCCCGACACCGCCTGGACCACGACGTCGTAGCCGGACAACCGCGACTCGCCGCCGAACCCGGTGATCGAGCAGTACACGAGGCCGCGGTTGCGCGCCCGGAGCGTGTCGTAGCCGAGGCCGAACGCGTCGAGGCTGCCGGACCGGAAGTTCTCGATGAGGACGTCGGACCGCGCCGCGATCTCCTGCGCGTCCGCCCGGCCCTCGTCGGTGCGCAGGTCGAGCGCGATGCTGCGCTTGTTGCGGTTGACCGAGAGGTAGTACGTGCTCGCGCCGTCGGCCGCCCACGGCGGGCCCCACCGGCGCGTCTCGTCGCCGACCGGCGGCTCGACCTTGACCACCGTCGCGCCGAGGTCGGCGAGCAGCATGGTGGCGTACGGGCCGGCCAGGACGCGCGAGAAGTCGGCCACGACCACGCCCGCGAGCGACGAGTCCACCGCCGCCTCCTTGGATCCGATATCCGAAGTCGTCAGCGTAGTGGATGACCCGGGGTCGATAGGCTCGACGCGTGGCGGAGAGTGCGGAACGGGCGGCGTCGGTCGGGCGCATGGCGCGGGCGGGGTTCGCCGATCCCGACGCCGCCAGCCGGCAGATCGCCGCGGTCGGCTCCGATCTCGTCGACGTCCTCGCCGCGACCGCCGACCCCGACCTCGCTCTGACCGCTCTCGTCCGCTTCCGCGAGGCGCTCGGTGACGACGCCGCGGCGTTCGACAGGCGCTGTGCTGACGATGACTCGTTGCGGGCGCGCCTGCTGGCCGTCCTCGGCTTCAGCGCGGCGCTCGGCGACCATCTCGCCAGGCACCCGGGACACTGGCGGGCGCTCGACGAGCCGCTCGCCGGCGACCCGCGCCTCGTGCTGCTCGAGGCGGTCGGCGCCGACCCGTACGCGACCGAGCCGTGCGCCGGCGACGCCGTCGCGTCCGACGCGCTGCGGGTCGCGTACCGCCGCGTGCTGCTGTCGATCGCGGCCCACGACCTCGCCGGCGAGCTCTCGGTGGAGCAGGTGGCGCGCGCACTGTCCGACCTCGCGAGCGGAGCGCTCGAGGCCGCACTCGCCATCGCCAGGGCCGGCCTCGACGACGGCGCGACGCCGTGCCGGATCGCGGTGCTCGGCATGGGCAAGGCCGGTGGGCGCGAGCTCAACTACGTGAGCGACGTCGACGTCATCTTCGTGGCCGAACCGCGCACGACGGGGGCGGACGGCGAGGAGTCCGACGAGGACGCGGCGCTGGCGACCGCGACGAGGCTGGCCGCCGGCATGATGCGGGCCTGCTCCGACAACACGGCCGAGGGCACGCTGTGGCCGGTCGACGCGGCGCTGCGTCCCGAGGGCAGGTCAGGCCCGCTCGTCCGCACCCTCGCCAGTCATGTCGCGTACCTCACCCGCTGGGCCAAGACGTGGGAGTTCCAGGCCCTGCTCAAGGTGCGTCCGGTCGCCGGCGACCGTGACCTGGGGGAGAGGTACGTCGGCGAGGTCGCGCCGCTGGTGTGGAAGGCCGCCGACCGCGAGGGCTTCGTCGAGGACGTCCAGGCGATGCGCAGGCGGGTCGAGGAGCACGTGCCGCAGCGCGACGCCGGACGCCAGCTCAAGCTCGGCCGCGGCGGGCTGCGCGACGTCGAGTTCGCCGTCCAGCTGCTGCAGCTCGTCCACGGGCGCACCGACGACACGTTGCGCAGCGGCAACACCCTCGACGCGCTCGCGGCGCTCACCGAGGGCGGCTACGTGGGACGCGACGACGCCCCGCCGCTCGCGGACGCGTACCGGTTCCTCCGCGCGCTCGAGCATCGGCTCCAGCTGCGGCGGCTGCGCCGTACCCACGTCGTCCCCGACGACGACGCCGAGCTGCGGTGCCTGGGACGCGCACTCGGCTACACGCACCAGCCGGTCGCCGAGCTGACCGAGACCTGGCGCAGGCACAAGCGCGAGGTACGCCGACTGCACGAGAAGCTGTTCTACCGTCCGCTGCTCAACGCGGTGGCCCGGCTCCCGGGCGCGGAGGTGCGCCTCACGCCGGACGCCGCGCGCCAGCGGTTGGAGGCACTCGGCTACGCCGACCCGGGCGGCGCGTTGCGGCACATCGAGTCGCTCACGGCCGGGGTGAGTCGACGGGCGGCGATCCAGCGCACCCTGCTGCCGGTCATGCTCGGGTACTTCGCCGACGGCGCCGACCCCGACCGCGGCCTGCTGGCGTTCCGGCAGGCGAGCGATGCGCTCGGCCGCACCCCCTGGTACCTGCGGCTGCTGCGCGAGGAGGTCACCGCCGCCGAGCGCCTCGCCCACGTGCTCGCGTCCGGCCGGTACGCCGCCGACCTGTTGCTGCGCGCCCCCGAGGCGGTGCGCATCGTCGGCGACGAGGCCGAGCTCGCCCCGCGGTCCGCCGACGCGATCGCCCGCGAGGCCGAGTCGATCGTGGGCCGGCAGGACGATCCCGAACGCGCCGTCGTCGCCCTGCGCGGGCTGCGCAGGCGCGAGCTCTTCCGCGTCGCGGCGGCCGACCTCGTCGGCACGCTCGACGTCGATGCGGTCGGCGTCGCGCTCACCACGATCACCGACGTGACGCTGCGTGCCGCGGGCGACGTCGCACGCCGGTCGGTCACCGGCGGCGACGGCGGGCCCGGCCGCCTCGCGGTGATCGCGATGGGCCGGCTGGGCGGGTGCGAGACCGGCTACGGCAGCGACGCCGACGTCCTCTACGTCTTCGAGTCCGACGGCGACGAGCAGGCCGCGGCACACTGGGCGCACGCCGTCGCCGACGAGCTGCGACGGCTGCTCTCGATGCCGTGCCAGGACCCGCCGCTGACCGTCGACGCCGACCTGCGTCCCGAGGGCAGGTCGGGCCCGCTCGTGCGGAGCCTCGACTCCTACGCCGCGTACTACCGGCGCTGGTCGTCGCCCTGGGAGAGCCAGGCCCTGCTCCGCGCCCGTGCCGTCGCCGGCGACGCCGAGCTCGGCACGCGGTTCGAGTCGCTCGTCGAGCCGCTGCGCTACCCGCACGGCGGACTCGACGGCACGTCGGTACGCGAGATCCGCCGGCTGAAGGCGCGGATGGAGTCGGAGCGGCTGCCGCGCGGAGTCGAGCGCACGACGCACCTCAAGCTCGGGCCAGGCGGTCTGTCCGACGTCGAGTGGGTCGCGCAGCTCGCCCAGCTCAGGCACGCGGGCGCGGTGACGTCTCTTCGCACGACCCGCACCCTCGACGCGCTCGACGAGGCCGTCGACCACCGGCTGCTCGACCCGGCCGACAGGGACGTGCTCGCCGAGGCGTGGCGGCTCGCCAGCCGCGTACGCAACGCCCGCACCCTCGTCAGCGGCAAGCCGGGCGACACGATCCCCGTCGAGTACCGCGAACGCGCCGCCGTCGCACGTGTCCTCGGCTACGAGCCCGACGAGGTCGGCGAGCTCGTCGAGGACTACCGCCGTACCGCCCGCCATGCCCGCACCGTCTTCGACCGCGTCTTCTACGAGGACTGACCGAGCGGCACGAGCTCCGGATCGAGCATCAGGCCGAGCCACTCCGCGGCGGCCCCGACACCCTCGACGGCGATGTCCGTGGGCGTGTCCTGGTAGCTGCGCAGCCAGGCCTGCGCCCTCGTCACCGTGGCGATCCTCGCGGCGTCCTCGACAAGTGGTCTCAGCTCGGCGACCGGCGCCACGTCGGTGAACGGTTCGAGGTACGCGTCGCGCAGCCGGTGCAGCTCGGGCGCGCCGGCGCGCAACTCGTACCTGTGCGCGAAGGACCGCATCGCCACGAGGAACGCGACGAACGGGTGACTGACTGCGGCATCGCCCCAATCGAAGAACACGTGCCGTCCGCCGGGGCGGACGAAGACGTTGCCGTCATGCAGGTCGTCGATGTCGATGCTCGGCGGAACGGGGGACTGGTCGAGCCGTGCGCAGGTCTCGGCGAGGCGCGGCACGAATGCGCGCAGCGCGGCGGACGTGTCGGGCGCGAGCGTGGCGCGGAGCCGGTCGAGCAGCTCGTCGACCCGCGCGGGCACGTGCGCGGGCAGCGCGTCCGGGACGCCGAGGCCCACCAGCTCGCCCGCGTGCGGGGCGACGGCGAGCTGAAGCTCGGCGTACTGGGCGACCATCGACTCCCACGCGCCGGCCGGAGGATCGGCCTCACGCAGGATGGTGCCGCCGTCGGGGTTGAGGACGAACCCCCGTTCGGCGTCGACGGCAAGCGGCGTGAGTACGTGCTCGGGCGCCCAACGGGCGAGAGCGTCGACGAGCGGAGCCTCGTAGCGCGCGGCGGTCGCGTTGGCCTTCAGCCAGTACATGCCTGCGTCGGTCGGGAGGACGAACATCGTCGACCACGGACGCATGCGCGGCTGCTCGGGCTCGCCGGTCAGGGAAAGCCCGTGCTCCGCCAGGCGTTCCGTCGCCCAGGCCAGGACCTCGGCACGCCAGGCCGGCTCGGCCCACCGGCCCGTATAGGTCTCGAACTCCACGGGCTCACCGTAGGGCCAGGGGCGGACCTACTCCGCCGCCGATGCCTCCGCGAGCACCGCCGCCTCCTCCGCGGCGTCGAGCGGCTCGTCCTCGGTCTTGCCGCGCCGCCAGTACCCGCAGAAGTCGATCGCCCTCTTGTCCACACCGCGCTCCCGCACGAGGTGCCGCCGCAGGTCCCTGACGGCCGACGCCTCGCCGGCGAGCCACGCGTACGGGGTGCCGGCCGGCAGGTCGGCCGAGCGCACTGCCGCGACCAGCGGGCTGTCGCCGCCGGTGTACGCCGCGCGCGACAACCACGTGACCCGTACGTCACCCGCGGTCGGCATGTCCTGCCGGTCGGCGTCGTCCGGGACCTCGACGAACAGGCGCGCCGAGGTGCCGGGCGCGAGGTCCTCGAGGATGCCGGCGATCGCGGGCAGCGCGGTCTCGTCACCGGCGAGCAGCTGCCAGTCGGCGCCGGCCGGCGGCTTGTACTCGTACCCGCCGGCGACCGCGCCGAAATGCGCGTTGGGCACCCACATCGTCACCCGGTCGCCCGCGGTCGCCCGCTCGCACCACGCGGATGCGGGACCGGAGTCGCCGTGCCGCACGAAGTCGACGTCCATCTCGCCGACGTCGGAGCGCAAGGACCTGATCGTGTACGTGCGCATCACCGGCTTCACCTCCGCCGGCATGGCCAGGTACTCCTTGTACCAGTCGGTGCCGGTCGGGACCTCGGGGCACTCCTGCCCGGCGAGCGGGAAGAAGATCTTGATCCGCTGGTCGCCCGCCCCCGCCGCGGCGCCGTCGAGTCCGTCGAAGGTCACGCGCAGCATGTGCGGAGTGAGCTCCCGCGTGCGCGCCACCCGGCACGCGACGTGCACGTACGGAAGGACCTCCTGCTGCTCGGTCGTCGTCACGGGAGCGAGTCCTTCCGGCCGGGGCATCGACGTAGGTAAGGCTAACCTTAGGCTACCTTCCCTCGTCCAGTGTCGGGCTGCCGCGCCCGCCCGCGCTCAGCACAGGGCGGTGACCACGTCCTCGACCAGCTGGACGATGCGGCGGGCGCCGGAACGGTCGGGATCCTGATCGGGATCGTAGATGGCGATGCTCCAGCCGACGCAGCCGCGCGCGCCCACGGCTGCGGTGAGCACACGGGTGAGCTCGTCCCAGGTCAGGCCGTTCGGCGCGTCCTCGACGTCCGGCACGCCTTGTGCGGCGAACGCCTCGGGATCGAGGACATCCAGGTCGACGTGCAGCCACCATCGGTCGGAGCTTCGCCGGAGATGCTCGACGGCGGACCGTCCGAGCCTCTCGGGTTCGGCGGCGACCTCCTGCCAGTCCCGCAACCAGACCCCGCTGTCGCGCAGTGACCCGACGTTGAACTCCCGGCGCCACTCGACGTCACGCGGGCCGAGCATGGCCAGCGCTGCTTGCTCGAGTGCGGGCAGCCGGTCGGCCAATGGTCCCTCGAGCAGCCGACCCGTCAGTCCGAGCAACAGGCCGACCTCGGTATTGGCCGCCTCGCCGTCCTCCGATACGTCCAGCGGCATGGTGTCCTCGTGCCCGTCGACGAAGAGGAGGCCGAGAGGCCCGTTCTCGCGCAGTCCGGGAACGGTGCCCAGCAGGGTGGCGCAGTCGCCGCCATAGACCAACGGGAAGCGGCCGCCGGTCACCGCCTCCGACACGCGTGAGCCGAGGGTCTCGACCATGGCGAGCAGGGCCGACTCGTTGACCAGTGAGGTCCTCGAGCCGCGGTTGGTTTCCGCATCGGGCAGTTCCACGTCGTCGCCGCGCACCACCGTGTGCGCACGAAGGGCATCGAGCAGGCCGGCATTCCGCAGGGCCTTCGCTGCCGCGGCCTGGTGACCCGGCCGCCCCCATCCGTCGAAGGGGACGCCGATGAGTTCCATGTCAGCCATGGCTCCACACTAGGCTGACGCGATGCGTGGTCTCGTCGTAGGGAAAGGCGGCTGGACGCACGCCGAGCTCCCCGAGCCGACGCCCCGAGCACACGACGTCGTCGTCCAGGTCCACGCCGCCGGACTCAACCGCGCCGACCTCGACGAGCTCAGCGGCACGTACCAGGGCAAGCGGCTCGACCCGAGCGGACCGAACGTGGCCGGCGCCGAGCTGGCCGGGGTCGTCGAACGAGTCGGCGCGGCCGTCCCGGGCGTGAGCGTCGGCGACCGGGTCATGGCCATGGTCAACGGGGCGTTCGCCGAACGAGTCGCCGTCGACCACCGGCTACTGCTTCCGGTGCCCGCGGCGGTCGACCTGACGGACGCGGCTGCATTGCCGGTCGTGTGCATGACGGCGTACGACGCGCTCGCCACGCAGGGGCATCTGCGGGAGGGCGACGTCGTGTTGCTGCTCGGTGTGACGTCGGGCGTCGGGTTGTTCACCGCCGCGCTCGCGCGGTACCTCGGGGCCGGGCTCGTCGTCGGCACGTCTCGGTCGGCGGAGAAGCTGGCCAGGGTCGGTGTCCACGGGGTCGGCGTCGGCATCGATACCACCGCGCAAGACGTCGCGGACATCGTGCTCGCGCACACGTCCGGCCGCGGCGCCGACGTCACCGTCGACCATGTCGGCGGCGACCTCACCGACCGGGGCATCGCGGCCACGCGGATCGGCGGGCGGGTCGTGCAGGTGGGGCGCCTCGCCGGCGACCAAGCTGTGCTCGACCTCGACCGGCTCGCGTACCGGCGGGTCTCGCTCGTGGGCACGACCTTCCGCACGAGGACGCCGGAGGAGCACGCCGAGGTCGCGACGCGCGTACGCACGCACGTGCTGCCGGGCATCGCGAGCGGTGACTTGAGAGCGCCGGTCGACCGTGCCTTCCCGTTCGACCGCGCGGACGACGCCCGTGCGTACCTGTCCGGCGACGCTTCTCTCGGCAAGGTCGTCCTGGCCCTGTGACCTTGGTTACGACGCTCGTCGGTCGCCGTGATCACCAGGTTAGGTTCCCCTAAGAAACGTCTCCAGGGGGAAGGGCGCCGTGCGCAATCTGAGAGTCGCCGTCGTCGGGGCGGGTCCGGCGGGCATCTACGCCGCCGACATCCTCACGAAGTCGCAGACACCGGTGACGGTCGACCTGATCGAGCGCCTGCCCGCGCCGTTCGGCCTCGTGCGGTACGGCGTCGCGCCCGACCATCCGCGCATCAAGGAGATCGTCAAGGCGCTGCACCGGGTGTTCGAGAACCCCGCGATCCGGCTGCTCGGCAACGTCGAGTACGGCCGCGACATCAAGCTCGACGACCTGCGCGCGTGCTACGACGCCGTCATCTTCTCGACCGGTGCCGACTCAGACCGGGCGCTCGACATCCCCGGCATCGCGTTGCCGGGCAGCTTCGGCGCGGCGGACTTCGTCTCCTGGTACGACGGGCACCCCGACGTCCCGCGCACGTGGCCGCTGACCGCGCGCGACGTCGCGGTGATCGGTGCGGGCAACGTCGCGCTCGACGTCGCCAGGATCCTCGCGAAGACCGGCGAGGAGCTCGGCTCGACCGAGATCCCGGACAACGTCCGCCAGTGCCTCGACGCCAACCAGGCGACCGACGTGCACGTGTTCGCACGGCGCGGACCCGCACACCTGAAGTTCACCCCGCTCGAGCTGCGCGAGCTCATCCACTCGCCCAACGTCGACGTGGTCGTCCACCCCGAGGGCTTCGACGTCGACGAGCACGGCCAGGCCGCGATCCGCGCCAGCAAGCAGACCAAGCAGGTCGTCGACATCCTGCAGAACTGGGTCGTGCGCGACGAGGCGCCGACCAAGCCGCACCGCATCCACCTGCACTTCATGCAGCAGCCGGTCGAGGTGCTCGGCGACGACGCGGTCAGCGGGCTGCGCACCGAACGCACCGAGCTCGACGCGGACGGCGCGGTCGTAGGGACCGGCGAGTACACCGACTGGCCCGTCGGGGCCGTCTACCGCGCCGTCGGCTACCTCGGCTCCGCCCTGACCGACCTGCCGTTCGACCAGCGGGCCGGCGTCGTGCCGAACGAGGCGGGGCGGATCCTCGACCTCGACGGCGAACCGATGCCCGGCCTCTACGCGACCGGCTGGATCAAGCGCGACCCCGTCGGCCTGATCGGGCACACCAAGAGCGACGCGAGCGAGACCGTGCGGTGCCTGCTGGCCGACGCCGAGGCGCTGACCCGGCCGGCGGATTCCGACCCCGACTCCCTCACCCGCTACCTCGCGGGACGCGGCGTCGAGTTCACCACCTGGCAGGGCTGGCAGCTGCTCGACGCGCACGAGCTCGCCCTCGGCGAGGTGGAGGGCCGGCTGCGGGTCAAGCTCGTCCCCCGCGGGGACATGCTCAGGGTGTCCCGACAGTCGTGAGTCGGGTCAGCCGCGCTCGTAGTCGGTGTCGGTCACGGCGTCCGCCCAGGACGTCGTGCCGAGTGACACGGCGGTGTGCAGCAGGAAGCCCTCGCTCGTCGCGCCGTGCCAGTGGCGCTCGCCGGCGGGCACCCACACGGCGTCGCCGGCGGCGATCGGTTGCGGGTCGCCACCGTCGCTGCAGACCAGGCCGGTGCCCGCGACGACGTGGAGGTACTGGCCGTTCTCGTGGGAGTGCCAGTGGGTGCGCGCCTTCGGTGGGAAGAACACGTTGTTGACGGCGACGTCGTCCGTCGGCGGCAGCAGCGGGTCGAACCACACGGTGCCGGTGAAGGTCTCGGTCTTCTGCTGCGCCGGCCGGCCGTGCGGGTGGCGGATGATCTCCACGTAGTGCTCCCCTCGAGTGATTGTATGACTGTATTACAGCGCGGTCGGAGTGTGCGCACGGGGGTCCCGCAGGACGGTCGTGAGGTCACAGGCGACGCACAGTCAGCGGGGATTCCGGCGGACCCGCGAGCGACGGTAGGCTCGGGCCGCTTGCACGGAGAGGAGCCCCTGAGAGTCGTGCAGGACCTGACGTTGGACGAAGGTGTGCGACTGCTGCACATCGGTCCGCACAAGACGGGCACCACCACCATCCAGGGCGCTTTCCACCTCGCGCGAGAGTCACTCGCCGAG
>WHST01000175.1 GCA_009379955.1 Streptosporangiales bacterium
CGACGGCGCCAGCCGCTTGCGCGGCTTGCGACCCGAGTTCGGTTGCGACACTTCCTACCTCCTGAACGGTGATCAACGTAGCCGTCCAGTGGCCGGGTATTAGAACCAGGAAGTGGTGCACGAACTCAGACGCGGAAGGGGCACCGAGCTCGTACTCACCCTGCTGGCTCTTGGCGTTGGGGACGCAGAGGAAGGTCGAGGCGTTGTAGAAGATGCGACCGACCGGGTTGAGGTTCTGCTCCACCTTGTCACCGGCGAACGGCTCGACGATCATCCAGGTGCCCTCCGGCGCCAGCACCTCGCGGACATGGCGCGCGGCGCCCAGCGGGTCACCCATGTCGTGCAACGCGTCGAACGTGGTGACCAGGTCGTACCCGTGGCCGCCGAACGTCTGTGCGGTGGCGATCTCGAACGCCACCCGGTCGGCGACACCCGCGTCGGCGGCGCGCTTGCGCGCCAGCTCGATCGACTCCCCGTGGTAGTCGGAGCCCACGAACCGCGACTGCGGGAACGCCTCCGCCATCAGCACCGTGGACGCGCCGAGACCGCACCCGATGTCGGCCACCTTGCCGCCGGCGCGCAGCTTCTCCTCCATGCCGTCGAGTGCCGGCAGCCAGCTCGCCACGAGGTTCGCGAGGTACCCGGGCCGGAAGAACTGCTCGGTGCCGACGAAGAGGTCGGGGTTGTGCTCGTGCCAGCCCATGCCCTCGCCGGTACGGAACGCCTCGGTCACCCGCGGCTCGGACCGCAGGGCCGCCAGGGAGAGCAGGAACGCTGCCGGCGCGTACACGGCGCCGTCGGGATCGGCGACGACGGCGACCTGCTCCTCGGTGAGCGAGTACGCGTCCGCGGCCGGGTCGTACGTGATGTACCCGCCTGCGGCCTGGCCACGTGCCCACTCCCGCACGTACCTCTCGTCGGTGTCGGTGGCGGACGCGAGCTCGGCCGAGGTCATCGGTCGTTCGGCCAGTGCCGTGAACAGCCCCAGCCGGTAGCCGACGACGGAGTTGCCGGCGCTGATCGTCGCCCCGAGATCCCCGACCACCCTGTGCAGCAGCTCCTCGAGCTTCGCCTGGTCGATTGCCATGACTGCCCACCTCCGATATGCGTGCGGCCCGTCGTCGGGCCCTCGCTCCAGCCTGGGAGCTACGCACGGGTGAGACCACCGACACCACCCGCACGTCCCCCTGACAAGTCCCTGACAACCCGCGCGGCTCGGACGTACCGTCAATGATCCGGGGGGACCACAGCGGAGTTGGGGGTCCGGCGTGGCAGCCGATCGGGACGCCGGGTTCGGCGGCCTGCTGCGGAGGTGCCGGCTCGTCGCCGGCTACTCGCAGCAGGATCTCGCCGACCGCGCCGGGCTGAGCGTCGACGCCGTCGCCGCATTGGAACGGGGCCGGCGCCGCACCCCGCGCGCCTTCACCGTCCGCGTCCTCGCCGACGCGCTGTCGCTCGACGAGAGCGGCCGGCGCGCACTGGTCGACGCGGCGACCGCGGTGGACGCCGGGCACGCGGGTGGCCCGGCCCGCCCACCGGCGCCGTTCGGGCCGCTCGTCGGCCGGGACGAGGAGAGCGACGCGATCGTCGCCGCACTGTCGCCAGACCGCGGGAGGCAGGTGGCACTGCGCGACGGGCGCGACCGGTTGGTCACCCTCACCGGGCCGGGAGGCGTCGGGAAGACCCAGCTCGCCCTCACCGTCGCGCACCGGTTGACCGACGTGTTCCCCGGCGGCATCGGGTGGGCCGCGCTGGCGGCGCTCGACGATCCCGCGGCCCTGGGCCACGCCGTGGCGGCGGCGGCCGGACTGCGCGCGGTGCCGGGCCGGTCGGTCGAGGACTCCCTCGTCGGTGAGCTCGCGTCCCGGACGATGCTGCTCGTCCTCGACAACTGCGAGCACCTGGTCGCGGCGTGCGCCCTGCTCGTCGAGCGGCTGCTCGCGGGCACCTCGGGACTGTGCATCCTCGCCACCAGCCGGGAACGGCTGCGCTTGGGCGCCGAACGCGTGTGGCCCGTGCCCACGCTCGCCGCGCCCGACCCCGGCCTTGCGGGCGGCGACGTCGCCGACTCGCCCGCGGTCCGGCTCTTCGTCCGCCGTGCGCGTCAGCTCGTCCCCGACTTCACACTCGACGCGGGCGACACCCCCGCGGTCGCTCACATCTGCCAACAGCTGGACGGCATTCCACTCGCCCTCGAGCTCGCCGCCGCGCGGACCAACGTGCTCACGGTCCGGCAGATCGCCGCCGGCCTCGACGACTCGAGCACCGCGACCGGCTCGCGCAGCGCTCCGTCACGACACCGGACGCTGCGGTCGACCATCGAGTGGAGCCATGACCTGCTCACCCACGAGGAGCGCCAAGGACTCAGGCAGCTCGCCGTGTTCGCGGGCGGGTGGACGCTGGCCGCGGCCACGGCGGTCTGCTCGGCGATAGGCGACGAACGCCGAGCGCTGACGCTGACGTCGTCCCTGGTGGAGAAGTCGCTGGCCGTCACGCATCCGACCTTCGAAGGCCGGTACTTCCTGCTGTTCACGGTCCGCAGGTACGCGCTCGACCGGCTGCGCGACAGCGGCGAGCAGCGGGCGCTCGAGGTCGCGCACGCCCGGTACGTCGCCGACCTGGCCGAGCGCGCCGAGCCGCGACTGTACGGCGGCGAGCAACAGGAGTGGCTGCGCCGGCTCGACAGCGAGCTGGGCAACGTGCGGGCGGCACTCGGCTGGACCCGGCAGGAGCGCGACCGCATCGGCGTCCGCATCGCCGGCGCGCTGTGGCGCTACTGCTACCTGACGGGCCGGTACGGCGAGGGTCGCGACTGGCTCGACGGCGCGCTCGCCGGCTCGGCCGAGGGAGCACACGTGGCCAAGGCCCTGCTCGGCTCCGGTGTCCTGGCGTTCCTCCAGTGCGACTACGACGTCGCCACGGATCGCATCGAGGCGGCGCTCGAGCGCTATCGCAGGGAGGGCGACGACCGCGGCGTCGCCGAGGCGCGGCAGCGGCTCGGCAGCGTGGCCAGGGAGCGCGGGGACTACCCCCGTTCCCGCCGGCTGCACGAGGAGAGCCTGGCGCACTGGCGTGCGGCCGGCGACGCCGCGCGGACGGCCGAGTCGCTCAACTACCTGGGCTACGTCGCCTGGCTCACGCGGGACTTCGACCGCACGGAGGAGCTGTGCGAGGAGACCCTGTCGACGTTCCGCGCGCTCGATGACGGCGAGGGCGTCACGTGGGCGCTCCTCAACCTCGGCGCGACCGCGGTGTACCGGGGCCGCGGCGAGCTCGCCGACCGACTGCTGCGGGAGAGTCTCGGTCGCTCGTACGACATCGGCTTCGCCGACGGCGTCGCCTGGTCGCTCAACATGCTGGGCGTGCTCGCGCGCCGGACGGGCGACAGGGACCGCGCCTGGGAGCTGTTGGCGGAGAGCCTGGAGCGCCACGTCGAGCTCGGGGACGGCTGGCGGGCCGCCAGCGTCTTCGAGGAGCTCGCGGCGACGGTCGTCGACACCCGCCCCACTCTCGCCGCTCGGCTCCTCGGCGCGGCCGCACGACTACACACAGTAACCATGGCGCGGCGTCCACCTGTGGAGGAGGCGGATCACAAGGCGACGGTCACCGCGTGCACGGCCGCCCTGGGCGAGGACGCGTACGAGGAGCAGCACGTCATCGGACGGACGGGCCCGCAGGCCGACCTCGTGCGACAGGTGCGGGCAGGCGGCCCCACCTAGTGCCCTGTGGTCAGGCGGACTTCTCGCGGCGCTCCCGCCGCGTCGGGCTGACCTCGCGCGGCACGAGCGTCGGGTTGACGCCGGCGAGGACCACGTCGCGAGTGATCACCACGCGGGCGACGTCCTTGCGACTCGGCACCTCGTACATCACCGACTGCAGCACCTCTTCGCAAATGGCGCGCAGCCCGCGGGCTCCGGTGCCACGCAGCAGGGCCTGCTCGGCGATCGCCTCGATCGCGTCGGGCGCGAAGTCGAGCTCGGCACCGTCGAGCTCCATCAGCCGCTGGTACTGCTTGACCAGCGCGCTGCGCGGCTCGGTGAGGATCTGGCTCAACGCCTCGCGGTCGAGGCTGTGCACGCTGGTGATCACCGGGAGCCGGCCGACGAACTCGGGGATCATGCCGAACTTCAGCAGGTCCTCGGGCATGACCTGGCCGAACAGCTCACCGAGGTTGGACTCCTCCTGCTTGGAGTGCAGCACGGCGGAGAAGCCGATGCTGTTGTGCCCCTCGCGGGTCTCGATGATCTGTTCGAGGCCGGAGAACGCGCCGCCGCAGACGAACAGGACGTTCGTCGTGTCGATCTGGATGAACTCCTGGTGCGGGTGCTTGCGGCCGCCCTGCGGCGGCACCGACGCGGTGGTGCCCTCGAGGATCTTCAGCAGTGCCTGCTGGACGCCCTCACCGGAGACGTCCCTGGTGATCGACGGGTTCTCCGACTTGCGGGCGATCTTGTCGATCTCGTCGATGTAGATGATCCCGGTCTCGGCCTTCTTGACGTCGTAGTCGGCCGCCTGGATCAGCTTCAGCAGGATGTTCTCGACGTCCTCGCCGACGTACCCGGCCTCGGTCAGCGCCGTGGCGTCGGCGATCGCGAAGGGGACGTTGAGCATGCGGGCGAGCGTCTGGGCGAGGAAGGTCTTGCCGGAACCGGTCGGGCCGAGCATCAAGATGTTGGACTTGGAGATCTCGACGGTCTCTTCTTTGCTCTTGCCGTCGTTGCCGGCCTGGATCCGCTTGTAATGGTTGTAGACCGCGACGGACAGGGACTTCTTGGCCTCGTCCTGGCCGATGACGTACTGGTTGAGGAAGTCGTAGATCTCACGCGGCTTCGGCAGGCTCTCGAGCGTGCTCTCCGCAGGCTCGGCCAGCTCTTCCTCGATGATCTCGTTGCAGAGATCGATGCACTCGTCGCAGATATAGACCCCAGGGCCCGCGATGAGCTTTCTGACCTGCTTCTGGCTCTTTCCGCAGAACGAGCACTTGAGCAGGTCCCCGCCGTCACCGATGCGTGGCACCTGTTTGCTCTCCTTTGCGCCCGAAGTCGCCGTGCGTCCGACCGTACCTCGTCTTACCCCGTGTGCGGACCCGCCGCGCGGCGAGTCGCACGTTCCGCGATCATCCGGCCGCCCCAGCCGTCACACCCTCAGCGTACGCGTCCTGAGCCCTCCGGGTCAGTCCGTTCCGGGGGTCGTTCTCGTGGTGACCACGCGGTCGATGAGGCCGTAGTCCAGCGCCTCGGGCGCGGTGAGGATCTTGTCGCGCTCGATGTCGCGGTGGACCTGGTCGAGGTCCTTGTTGCTGTGCTTGGAGACAAGCTCCTCGAGCAGCGCCCGCATGCGGAGGATCTCCCTGGCCTGGATCTCGATGTCGCTCGCCTGGCCGCCGCCCTCCTGAATGGCGGGTTGGTGCAGCAGGATGCGCGAGTTGGCGAGCGCCGACCGCTTGCCCTTGGTGCCCGCGGCGAGCAGCACCGCCGCCGCCGAGGCGGCCTGGCCGATGCAGATCGTGCGGACGTCGGGCCGGACGAACTGCATGGTGTCGTAGATCGCCGTCAGCGCCGTGAACGAGCCACCGGGGCTGTTGATGTAGATCTGGATCTCGCGGTCGGGATCCATCGACTCCAGCGTCAGCAGCTGCGCCATGATGTCGTTGGCGGACGTGTCGTCGATCTGCACGCCCATGAAGATGATGCGGTCCTCGAAGAGCTTGTTGTACGGGTTCTGCTCCTTGACGCCGTACGACGTGCGCTCCACGAACGACGGGATGATGTAGCGGCTGTCGGGTCCCGGTGTGGTCATCCGGTGCTCCGGGAGGTGGAGACCGCCGCTCGGCTGCGGGTGGATCATGTCGAACGTCCTCCGGTACGGGTGGGCGGGCGTGCGGGATGCCATGGGTAACAGCGTGCGGTCAGGAGACGGTGCCGGACGGCAACTGCTCGGCGTTCTGGTAGACGTGGTCGATGAACCCGTAGTCGAGCGCCTGGTCGGCCGTGAACCAACGGTCGCGGTCGCCGTCGCGCTCGATCTGCTCGACGGTCTTGCCGGTGCGCTCCGCGGTGATCTCGGCCATCTTCCGCTTCATGTGCAGCATCTGCTCGGCCTGGATCGCGATGTCGGACGCCGTGCCGCCGAAGCCGCCGTGCGGCTGGTGCATCAGGATCGACGCGTGCGGGGTGGCGTACCGCTTGCCCTCGGCGCCGGCGGAGAGCAGGAACTGCCCCATGGACGCCGCGAGGCCGACCGCCACCGTGGCGACGTCGTTGGGCACGAAATGCAGGGTGTCGTAGATCGCCATGCCCGAGTAGACCGAGCCGCCGGGGCTGTTGATGTAGAGCCAGATGTCGCGGTCGGGGTCCTCGGCGGACAGCAGCAGCAGCTGCGCGCAGATCGCGTTGGCGATCTCGTCGTCGACGGCCTTGCCGAGGAAGATGATGCGCTCCCGCAGCAGCCGGCGGTAGACGTCCTCGTCGAGGCCCAGCGCCGGCGCCTGGCCGGACCTGGCCTGGGGCGTCATGACCGCGGGCCGGTGGAACGTCGGCGCGTTCTGCTCTGTGGTCACCAGGCTCACCTGCTCGATCTCGATGGGATGGCACGCGGGGGGAGACCGTGGTCCGTGCTCTCCACCCGCGTTCTGCGGATCTCGATGCGACACTAGCGGGGCGGACCCGCCGGCCGAGGGCCCGACCGGCGTTTTTCGCTGTCAGCGGACCCGGGGTGGGATGTCCTACTTCTGGTCGACCATGGTCTCGTCGTCCGCCGCCGTCTCGTCGGTCCCGCCGGCCTCGGCGCTGTCGGTCTCGGCGGTGTCGGTCTCGTCGGTCTCGGCGCTGTCGGTCTCGGTGCCCTCGGTCGCGGTGGCCGGCGCGTCAGCCGCCGTGACGTCGACGGCGGCGCCCGACTCGTCGGTGACGTTGGCCCTGCCGGTCACGAGCTCCAGCGCCTTGCCCCGGCGGACCTCGTTCCACAGCTGCCCCACCTGGCCGGACTGGATCAGGTGGTCGGCGAGCACCTGCGGCTCGACGCCCATGCGGGCGGCCATCTGCGCGACGTGGACGCTGAGCTCCTGCTCCTCGACGGAGAGGTCCTCCTTGTCCGCGATCTCGTCGAGCAGCCACCCGGCACGCACCGACTTCAGCGCGCCGTCGCGCAGCTCGGCGAGGTAGTCGTCCTCCGACTGCCCCTGCGCCGAGAGGTACGCCGCGAGATCGAGACCCGAGCCGGACAGCTGCTGCTCGAGGTTGCCCCGCCGGTTGCCGATCTCCTCCTCGAGGACCGCGTCGGGCACCGGGAAGTCGACGCGGTCGAGGAGCGCGTCGAGCGCCTTCTCCTGCGCCTGGTTGGTCTGCTGCGCGGTCCTGCCGCGCTCGAGGCGCCCGCGCATGTCGCCGCGGAGCTCGTCGAGGGTGTCGTACTCGCTCGCGGTCTGCGCGAACTCGTCGTCGAGCTCGGGGAGCTGCTTCTCCTTGACCGACTTCACGGTGACCGTGACGTCGGCCTCCTCGCCCGCGCGTTCCCCCAGCAGGATCGTGTGGAAGGTCTTGGACTCGTCGATCTCCATGCCGGCGAGCGCCTCGTCGAGCCCGTCGACCAGGCCGCCGCGGCCGACCTCGTAGCTCATGCCGTTGACGCTGATGTCCTCGAGCTCGACGCCGTCGGCCACGGCCGACATGTCGATGGAGACGTAGTCGCCCTCGGCGGCCGCGCGCTCGACGCCGCGGAGCACCGCGAACCGCTCGCGCAGGCCGGTGAGCTGCTCGTCGATCTCGGCGTCACTCACGTCGCTGTCGTCGACAGTGACGTCGAGACCGGCGTAGTCGGGCAGCTCGAAGTCGGGCCTGGTGTCGACCTCGGCGGTGAAGCTCAGCGGGGCGTTGTCGGCGAACTCCTTGACGTCGAGCTCGGGCTGGCCGAGGGCCTTGACGTTGCCCTCGCGCAGCGCCTCCCCGTAGGCCTTCGGCACGGCGTCCTGGATCGCCTGCTCGAGCACGACGCCGCGACCCAGCCGCCGGTCGATGACCGCCGGCGGGACCTTGCCCTTGCGGAAGCCGGGGATGTTGATCTGCTGGGCGACTTCGCGGTACGCCTTGTCGAGGCTGGGCTTGAGTTCCTCGAACGGAACCTCGACGGTGAGCCGTACGCGCGTCGGGTTCAGCCTCTCGACGTCGGTCTTCACGGCGGCAATGCTCCTCGTTGCGTTGGGGTGAGTGACAGGCATGCTCGGGCGACGCCGGCGCACGGCTCGGTCCCCCGCGTGGCGGTCAGTCTAGGCCACCGGGTGCACCACCCGGCCCGCCGGACCCGCGCAGCCGGCCGAGCAGCCACGCGCACCAGTCATGCGCCATCCGTTCGTGGGCGATCCCGCGCTGCAGGAGGGCGTCGGAGGCGAACGGAACGGTGCCCGGCTCGTCCGTCGCCGCACCGGCCGCCACGCGCGTCTCCTCGACCTCGACCTCGAACCCGGCGAGGCGTTCGGCGTGCTGCGCCATCCGCCCCTCGATCATGCGCACCGCCGTCGCCTCGTCGACGAGCCACATGGACCAGACCTTGAGCAGGAACTCGTCCCGCACGGGCTCGGCCGGGGTGGGCTCGCCCAGCCACCGCCGGAGCTCGGCGGTCCCGTCGACGGTGATCTCGTACCTCTTGGTCTCGCGCGGCCCGGGACCGTCGATGACCTCGTAACAGACCAGGGCGGCGTCGTGCAGCCGCGCGAGCTCCGGGTAGACCTGACTGTGCCGCGCGTGCCAGTAGAAGCTGACCGGCCGGGCCAGCAGCCGCGACAGGTCGTACCCGGTCTGAGGACCCCTGGCGAGCGCCCCCAGCAGGGCATGACCCAACGTCGACGTCACGGCGCTTCCCCGACCCCTCCGTCGGGCCCTCGGTGACTTTTCGTCGGGGCGCCCGGATTCGAACCGGGGGCCTCTGGCTCCCAAAGCCAGCGCGCTAACCAAGCTGCGCCACGCCCCGCCGGCCCGCCCAACCCGAGGCCGTGGCGATACGCTACCGCGAGCACCGTCGGGTCCGTGCAACCATGGTGCAGACGCGGGTGTAGCTCAATGGCCAGAGTCCCAGCCTTCCAAGCTGGTTATGCCGGTTCGATCCCGGTCACCCGCTCCAACCCCGAAACCGCCCCTGACCAGCACTGACGCCGGTCGGGGCGGATCCTTGTCGGGAGCCATGTTCAGTTGGCCGAGGTCCGTGCGATTAACGTGCGATTAGCCGGTCGGTCCGAGCGCATCGGCGCTCCCCTGGTCCCCGTCGTCGGGATCCGTAGAATCCGCGTCACCCTCCGCGAGCCGCTCGGCCTCGATCAGCTCGTTGAGCGCCTTCGCGATCGCATGGTCACGCTCGTCCGTGGCGTGGTGGTAGATCATCGCGGCCCGCACGCTGCTGTGCCCCATGCGCCGCATCAGCTCCCGAATGTTCGCCCCCGACTGCGCCGCGAGCTGGTTACCCGTGTGCCGCAAGTCGTGGTTAAGCCGATGTCGGCTTAACCACGATTATGCCGACGTTCGCGTTATGCCGATGTTTCTGAGGACGTGCTGGTCACCTGGGGTGGGTGCCGGGAAAGTGTCGGCATAATCAGAGCGCCTCCAAGAATGCGATCAGCGAGTCCGGCGGCCTATAGCGACCTGGTTTCGCGGCGAGCGGGGTCACGCGGTCGATCGCTTCTTGTTTGTGGTTCATGTCGGCGTGCAGGTAGATGTTGGTCGTGGCAAGCTGCTCGTGTCCGAGCCAGAGCGCGATGATGGTGACGTCGTTGCCTGCGAGTAGCAGGCGCATCGCCGCGGTGTGCCGGAGCGTGTGCATGGTGATCCGTTTGGCACCGATCGACGGGCAGGTCGTTTGCGCCAACGCGACGTGGTGGGCGAGCCGATGTTCGATGGCGTCTCGGCTGAGGCGCCTTCCAGTACTCGTTGTGAACAGGGGCTCGTTCGGTGCTCCGGCCCGTTCGTCGAGGAAGGCATGGAGGACCTCGGCCGTGCTCGGGGTGAGCGGGGTGCGCCGCTCCTTCCTGCCCTTGCCGAGGGTGTGCACGTTGGCGCCACGGCCAAGGGTCACGTCCACGCAGTTGAGTCCGATCAGCTCGGAGATCCGAAGCCCTGTCTGGATCGTGAGAGCGAACATCGCATGATCGCGCCGGCCGGTCCAACGCCGCTGATCGCAGGCCGCGAGGAGCGCGGTCGGCTCGTCTTCGTTGAGGTAGGTGACGAGGTTGACCTCGGTTCGCTTGTTCGGAATCGACAAGACGCGCCCGATCGAGCCGGCGTGCTCGGGATGGTGCAGCGCTAGGTACTTCGACCTGAAAAAGTCGCAGCGTGGCGGTCGATGATGTGGTGGCTGGTGGTGGAGAGGATGGCCTCGAACCCTTGGGCTAGAAGGGATCGAGGCCATCGTGTTCAGAACTGTAAACGATCAGCCGACGTTGTGGGA
>WHST01000176.1 GCA_009379955.1 Streptosporangiales bacterium
CCCGCCGAGCATCTCCGCAGCGAACGCCACCAGCCGCGGCCTGACCTGGTCCATCTCCTCCGGGGTCACGGATCAGAACACGACCACATCACGAGCCGGATCAGCGGTAGCGACACACGTAACAAAGTACTACTAGGCGCGACCGGCGATCAGGTCGGCGAAGCGGGCGGGCAGCGCGGTGGTCGCCCCGCCGCGGTCCTCGAGCCGGTCCGCGAGGTGGTAGAGCCGGTAGACCGCGTGGACCCCCGCCCAGCGCAACGGTTCCGGCTCCCAGCGACGGACCCGCCGGTCGACCCACGGCAGCCGGCTCAGCTCCGTGTCACCCTCGAGGGCGAGATCGACGAGGGTGCGGGCCGCGAGGTTCGTGGTGGTGACCCCGTGCCCGACATAGCCGCCCGCGTGACCGAGGCCCGTACGCCGGTCGAAGCCGACCGTGGTGCACCAGTCGCGTGGGACGCCGAGCACCCCGCACCACGCGTGGCGCACCGCGGACCCGGGCACGCCGGGGAAGTGTCGCCGCAACGCCTCGACGAGCTGCCTGATCGTCTCGGACTGCGTACGCCCGTCGTGGTCGGTGCGGGAGCCGAACCGGTACGGCACGCCGCGGCCGCCGATGGCGATCCGCCCGTCAGCGGTGCGCTGGGCGTAGGTGTAGCCGTGCGCCATGTCGCCGAGCAGCTCGCAGCCCGACCAGCCGATGTCGTCCCACACCCGCTGGTCGAGCGGCTCGGTGACCACCATCGCGCTGTTCATCGGCAGCCAGGTACGCCGCTGCCCACGGATGCTCGCGGTGAATCCCTCGGTGCAGCGCAGCACGATCTTCGCACGCACTGTGCCGTACGGCGTGACGACGGCGCCGGGTCGTACCTCGGTGACGGGCGTGCCCTCGACGATGCGCACGCCGGACCGCTCGACCACCGACGCGAGCCCGCGCACGAGCTTGGCCGGCTGGATCCGCGCGCAGTGCGGGGAGTAGATCGCGCCGAGCACTCCCGGCACCCTGATGCGCTCGCTCGTCTCGACCGCATCGAGCAGCCGGACGTCGCGCTCGGACCTCCCCCAGCGCCGGTCGGCGGCGATCGCGTGCTCGGCACGGGCGAGCTGGGCCGGCCTGGTGGCGACCTGCAGCAGGCCCGACTTGGTGATGTCGGCGTCGATCCCCTCGGCGTCGGCGACGCGGATCACCTCGTCTACGGCCTCGGCCATCAGCCGCTCGAGCCGCATGACGAGCGCGGGGCCATGCGTACGCGCGTACCGCTCCCGCGACCCGGCGACCTTCGCCGACAGCCAGCCGCCGTTGCGTCCCGACGCGCCGAAGCCGGCGAACTCCTTCTCCACCACGAGGACGTCGAGGTCGGGCCGCGCCTGCTTCAGGTAGTACGCGCACCACAATCCGGTGAAGCCGGCGCCCACGATCACGACGTCGGCCGAGTGGGAGCCGTGCGACAGTCTCGCGCGCGGCTGCGGACGTCCGCCGAGCGCAGCGTGCCAGAACGACACCTCGCCGTTCACGAGCCGGTCGCGGCCGGCGACAGCGGGTCCGGCGGACGTCGGACTCACCGGCGTCTGCCTCGCAGGACTTCAGCGGTCGCTGCCATACCAGGTACCTGCGGGACGTGTTCGCGCGTCTCGATCACGGGTCGGACTCCCTGGCGAGCTCATCACACAGGTGTTCACATTCATGAACACCGCGTTCGCTCCGCGCAGGTAGGCGTTCACCTGATCCGTTGACAAGACCCTCGGTGACACTGCGGTCACGTCGAGGCGCCGCCGGCCAGCCACTCCTTCGCGGCGGCGACGCCGTCGAGGGTGACCTGGTGGCCGCCGGCGTGGCGGTGGGTGCGTACCTGCGCCGACCGCTTCCTCAGTTCCTCGACGAGCCGCTCGGTCGAGGCCAGCGGTGCCATCGGGTCGCGCTCGCCGTTGGAGAGGAAGACCCGCGACCCGGCGAGGTCGTGCGGCGGCGGATCGGGTACGGGGTTCATCGCGGCGAACAGCACGGCCTCGCGCAGCGCGTCCGGACGCAGCAGCGTGACGGCGGCGGCGATGTTGGCGCCGTTCGAGAAGCCCACGGCGACGAGCCTGCGGTCGCCGAGGTCGTGCTCCTCGCGGGCGGCGAGGACGAAGTCGGCGAGCTGGCCGGCCCTGGCGATCACGTCGTCGGTGTCGAACACGCCCTCGGCCAGCCGGCGGAACCAGCGGGCGGCGCCGTTCTCCTCGACGGGTCCGACGGGCGCGAGCAGCGCCGCGCCGGGACTCAGCTCCCGACCGAGTCCCACCAGGTCGTCCGGCCCACCTCCGGTGCCGTGCAGGAGCAGCAGCACCGGAGCGACCGCGTCACCGGGGATGAAGCGGTGGGCCAGGGACGTCTCCGTCATGTCGCGAGCCTCTCCGCGACCTCCGGGTTGTTCTCGTCGGGCAGCTTCAGCGCCGGGAGCGCGGCCTCGATCTGGGCGCGGTCCGGCTCCAGCCACGGCGGCAGCTTCAGCGCGCGGCCGAGCTCGAGCAGCGGCTCGTCGATGCCGAAGCCGGGCGCCTCGGTCGCGATCTCGAGCAGCGTGCCGCCCGGCTCGCGGAAGTAGATCGAGCGGAAGTACTGCCGGTCGAGCACGGACGTGACGTTGACGCCGCGGTCGACGAGCTCCTCCCGCCAGGAGAGCTGGGTGGCGTCGTCCGGCGCCCGCCACGCGACGTGGTGCACGGTGCCGCCCGCGACGAGACCGCGGGGCGCGTCGGGGGTGACGGAGACGTCGACGAGTGCGCCCGGGCCGCCGTCGCCCGCGGCGAACCGCAGCCGGTTGCCCCGTTCCCCGGCGAGTCGCAGGCCGAGGTCGTCGACGAGCATGCCGGCCGTCGCGTCCTCCGAGGCGACCGACAGCGTCACCGAGTGCAGGCCCCGGATCGCGCGCTCTGCCGGCACGAGAGCGGTGTCCCACGGGTCGCGCGGGTCGCCCTGCGGGTGCGCGACGAGCGCGAGGGCGAGCCCGTCGGGGTCGCGGAAGGTGAGCGTGTCCTCCTCGTCGGCGCCGGTGGTGACCAGGCCGGCCTCGACGCCGGCCGACTCGAGGTGCTCCTGCCACCAGCCGAGCGAGCCCTCGGGGACCGAGAACGACGTCGTGGTGGCCTGCCCGTTGCCGCGCCGCCCGCCAGGGACGTCGCGCCAGGGGAAGAACGTCAGGAGCGAGCCGGGACGGCCGGCCTGGTCCCCGTAGTAGAGGTGGTACGTGCCCGGATCGTCGAAGTTGACCGTCGTCTTCACCAGCCGCAGGCCGAGCGTGCGGAGGTAGAAGTCGGCGTTGCGCTGGGGATCTCCGCCGATCGCCGTCACGTGGTGGAGTCCGGTGGTCTTGATGGCCGTGCCCTGCGTCGCCATGTCCGCTCCTTCGGCGGCGGAGCCCGCCGCACCTCGGTGGTTGAACGTTATCGAGCAAACTTCTTCTCAGCAAGATGTATTCCGAGAAGACTTTTTCGGCTACGCTGCCTGCGGCGGGACCCGAAGGAGAGGACGGCGCATGCAGGAGACGACCGCGGATCCCCGGACCGACGACGACGAGATGGTCACCTGGTGGGGGCTCGTCATCGAGGGCTACGTCGCCACCCAGGACCGCCTGATGGGCGAGATCGCCGAACGCTTCGACCTCGCGCCGGCGTCGTTCGACATCCTCGTCCGCCTCGTCCGCTCCCCCGACCACCGGCTGCCGATGACGCGCCTCGCCAAGGAGGCGGCACTGTCGAGCGGCGGCTTCACCAAGGTCGCCGACCGCCTCGTCGCCTCGGACCTGATCACGCGGATCCCGAGCCCGGACGACCGCCGCGTGGTCTTCGCCGCGCTCACCGAGCACGGTCTCGACGTCGCCAACCGGTCGCGCGCCGCGTGTGCCGAGATCCTGCGCCACGCGGTGCTCACGCCGCTGGGGTCCGACGCGGCGGCCGCACTCGCCGGCGCGATGCGCACCCTCAGGTCGGTCAACGGGAACGGACAGTGAGATGGCCTCCCTGAGGTCGTTCCACCACGACGCCCTGGCCGGCCGGGTCGTCTTCGGACCCGGCTGCGCCCGCACCGCGCTGGCCGCCGAGATCGCCTCGCTCGGAGTACGGCGCCTGCTCGTCGTCACCACGTCCCGCGCGGAGCCGCTCACCCACGAGCTCGTCGCACCTCTCGGCGACACGGTGGTGGGCACCCACACCGACGTCCGCCCGCACGTACCCGACGAGGTGGCGACAGCGGCGCGTGCGGCAGCACGCGACACCGGCGCGGACGGCCTGCTCGCCGTCGGCGGTGGGTCGGCGATCGGCGCGGCGAAGGCCGTGGCGCTGGAGACGCCGATGCCCGTCGTCGCGATCCCGACGACGTACTCCGGCTCGGAGATGACCCCCGTCTGGGGCCTGACCAGGGAGGGCGAGAAGCGCACGGGCAGGTCTGCCGACGTGCTCCCTGCGGTCGTCCTCTACGACCCCGAGCTGACGATGACGCTTCCCGCCGCGGTCACGGTGACCAGCGGCATGAACGCGCTGGCGCACTGCGTCGAGGCCTGCTACGCGGCGGGCGCGTCACCGGTCACCGCCCTGCTCGCCGCGGAGGGTGCGGGCATCCTGGCCGACCACCTGCCGCGGGCGGTCGAGCACGGCGCCGACGTCGGCGCCAGGACCGAGGTGCTGTACGGCGCGTACCTGGCGGGCTCGGCGTTCGCGGTAGCGGGCTCCGACCTCCACCACAGGATCTGCCACGTCCTTGGCGGGGCGTACGACCTGCCGCACGCGGCGACGCACACCGTGCTGCTCCCCCACGTCACGGCCCTGGTCGAGGCCCACGACCCGGCCGCGCTGTACCGGCTGGCCGACGCGATCGGCGCCGACCGTGCCGCGCACGGCCTGGCCGACCTCGCGAAGCGTCTCGGCGCCCCGACGTCACTGCGGGAGCTCGGCATGGCGGACGACGACATCCCGAAGGCCGCGCGCCTGCTCGCCGAACGCCTCGACGTGGCGACCCCGGTCGACGAGCGGTCGCTGCACCGGTTGCTCGCCGCGGCCCAGGAGGGACCGCCACCGCTGTAGAGCATGGGGGGAACGCCCGGCGAGCCCGGGCGTGGAGAGGGCCCGGTCGCCCACGTCATTCGTGGTCGACCGGGCCCTCGGTCGTGGGCGGTCCGGTTCAGCGGCGCAGCATCGTGCCGAGCTGGGTGGTCTCCGTGCCGTCCTCGGGAACGACCAGCCAGGCCGCTATGTACGCCACGGCGCCGAGGCCGCTGGTGACGAGCGTGAGGACCACCGCGAGCACGCGCACGAGGGCGACGTCGAGGTTGAAGGTTCTGGCGAGTCCGCCGCAGACGCCGCCGAGGATGCGGTTCTCGCGCGAACGACGGAACTTCGAAGGCGACCGCTCACCGGTGACCGGCAGGGTCGAGCTGGAGTGGGCGGGTCCGGTGTCGGACCCAGGAGTGTGCTGGGTGTTCTGGGTCGTGTCCATGGGTCCCATCCTGCGCGCCCGGCAGCCGTGCGGCCATCGGGTACGCCCCTGGTCGACCCCTGATCTCGGCGCCCCGCCCCGGCAGCTCGTCGACACCGGTCTCAGGGTGTGGCGCACCCTGGCCGACGCGTTCGTGGCGTAGCCGGAGTACGGCTCCGATAGCCTGACCGGGTTCTGTCCACGGGCGGGTCCATATGCCGAGACGCCCTCGGCGCGGCACCGCCCGGCACTCGCCTCAGGAGCCTCGACATGTTGCTGCAACGACGTGGGCCGGCCGGCCAGGAGCGGCCCGTCGTGATCGACGACGACGTCGCGTACGACCTCGGCACGCTGACCGCCGACATCGACGGCGCGTTCCTCGCCGCCGACGGCATCCCCCGCACCCGCCGGGCCCTGCGGGCCGGCGAGCTCACCACCATCGACGTCGGCGGTCTGCGGGTCGGGCCGCCCGTCGCGCGACCGGGAGCCGTGGTCTGCCTCGGGCAGAACTACGCTGCCCACGCCGCCGAGTCGGGCGCCGCGCCGCCGACCGAGCCGATCGTCTTCTTCAAGCACCCCAACACGGTCGTGGGGCCTTACGACGACGTGCAGATCCCCCCGGGCAGCACGGCCACCGACTGGGAGGTCGAGCTTGCGGTCGTCATCGGCACCCGCGCGCGGTACCTGCCGTCCGTCGAGTCCGCCCTCGACGTCGTCGCCGGCTACACCATTGCCAACGACGTGTCGGAACGCGTCTGGCAGAAGTCCGGCGGTCAGTGGTCCAAGGGCAAGTGTTTCGAGACGTTCAACCCGCTCGGCCCGTCGCTCGTGCCCGCCGACGAGGTCGGTGACCCGCAGGCCCTCCGGCTCCGGTCGTGGGTCAACGACGAGCCTCGGCAGGACTCCTCGACCGCGGACATGATCTTCACCGTCGCCAGGCTCGTCTACGACCTCAGCCACGTCCTGGTGCTCGACCCGGGCGACGTCGTCAACACCGGCACGCCCGAGGGAGTGGCGACGTCAGGACGGTTCCCCTTCCTCAAGCAGGGCGATGTCGTGCGGCTGGCGATCGAGGGCCTGGGCGAGCAGCGGCAGACCATGCAGCAGACCGTGCCCTGACCGCCGTCACTCACCTAGGGTGGTGCCCCGTGGACTACGCGACGCTGTTCCGGCTCGACGGCCGGCACGCGGTGGTGGTGGGTGCCGGCAGCGGCATCGGCAGGGAGTCGGCCCGGGCGCTGGCGGCGCACGGTGCGCGGGTCACGTGCGCCGACCGCGACCTCGCCTCCGCGGAGGAGACGGCGTCACTCGCCGGCACACCGGCCACGGCGTACCGGCTCGACGCACTCGACAGCGACGCCGTGGCACGCGCGGGCGAGGAGCTCGGCGACGCCGACGTGCTCGTGTTCACGATGGCGACGAACGTCCGCAAGCGACTCCTCGACTACACGATCGAGGAGTTCGACCGGGTGATCTCGCTCAACCTGCGCGGCTCTTTCGAGCTGGTCCGGGCGTTCGGGGCGCCGATGGCGCGGCGCGGCCGGGGGAGCATCATCGGCTTCTCGTCGATCCGTGGCACCGTCGTCGAGCCGGGGCAGGGTCCGTACGCCGCGACGAAGGCGGGACTGCTCCAGCTGCTCCGCACCGCCGCCGCGGAGTTCGGGCCGCAGGGCGTGCGCGCCAACGCCATCGCGCCCGGCGTCGTCGAGACCCCGCTGACGGCGCAGATCAAGGAGCGGCCCGACTGGTACGACGCCTACGCGGCGAAGAGCGCGCTCGGCCGCTGGGCCACGCCCGACGAGATCGCCGGAGCCGTGGTCTACCTGGCCTCGGACGCCGCGAGCTTCGTCACCGGCACGGTGCTCACCGTCGACGGCGGCTGGACGGCGATCGACGGGCGCTACGACCCGCCGGCCGGTTGAGCGTCACGACGCGAGGAAGTCGAGCACGTCGCGGAAGAAGGCCCGCTTCATGATGATCGCGTGGCCGCCCTTCGGGTACATCACGAGCCCGGCGTCCGGGATCCTCGTCGCGGTCTCGACGAACATCTCCGGCGTCCAGAAGTAGTCGCGCGCGCCGCAGACGACGAGCGCCGGCACCCGCAGCCCGGAGAGCCGGTCGCGCACGTCGAAGGCGTCCTCCGCCCCGAGCATCGCGATCATGTCGGACGGATCCTTCGGCAGCCTGGCAAGCCGGCTCTGCACCCGGAGTCCCCCGTCGAACAGCGCGCGCAGCACGCGGTTGCGGGTGAACCCGTCGGCCAGGTACCTGTTGCTGGCCCGGCCCCGCTTCGCCTCCTGCATCATGTGCCGCTGCGCCCGCTTCGCCACCGGCCCGAGCGCGTACGCGGTGCTCGCGACGACGAGCCTGCGGACGACCTCGGGATGGTCGACGGCGGTCTGCAACGCGATCGACCCACCGGTCGAGTGCCCGAGGAGGTCGACCGGCTCGCCGAACTCGGCGTGCAGCGCGTCGGCGTGGGTATCCGCAATGTCGGCCATCGTCGTGCCGGCCGGCATGCCCGGCTGCCGGTTGGTCAGGTAGACGCGGTACCCGGCCTCGGCGAACGGCCTGACCTGGCGCATCGCGATACCGCGCTGGAGCCCCGGCGCCGGCCGCGTGTGCGTCGGGGTGAAGCCCATCAGGTAGACCAGCGGCATGCCGGACCCGACGGCGAGGTACGGGAGCCCACCGGGGAACGTGCCCTCACGCACCTGCGCTGCCACGGATCGGAACGTACACCAGCTGAGTCAGTCGACGTCGAGTGCCGCGGCCCTGGCGAGGACGGCGAAGACGGCGGCGGCGTCCTCGTCGCCGCGACCCTGTGCCATGCCCGCGGCGTAGACCTGCCTGGCCGACGCGAACAGCGGCAGCGGGCAGTCGACGGACGCGGCGAAGTCGCCGATCAGCTCGAGGTCCTTCTTGAACATCGACATCGACGCCGTCGCCTCGCGCCAGCGACCCTCGGCCATCATCGGACCGCGCACCTCGAGCATGCGGGACGTGCCGGCGCCGTCGGTGATCGCGTCGAGGACGAGCCCGAGGTCGAGGCCGGCCTTGCGGGCGAGCAGCACGGCCTCGGCGGCGGCGACGTTGTGCATCGACACCAGCAGGTTGGCGATGAACTTGAGCTTCGTGCCCGTGCCGAACTCGCCCACGTACCGGTGCGACCGCGCGATCGCGTCGAGCACGGGCACGGCGGTCTCGTACGCCGTGCGGTCACCGCTGGCGTAGACGGCGAGGTCGCGGGTGACCGCCTGTGCGCCGGTGCCGCTGACCGTGCTGTCGAGCAGCACCGCACCCGCGCGTGCGGCGATCTCCCTGGCCTCGAGCTTGGTGTCGAGCGCCAGCGTGCTCATCTCGACGACGGGACGGCCGCCCGACGGCGCGAGCCCGGCGACGGTCTCGAGCAGCGGGCCGGCTCCCGGCAGCGAGGTGATGACGACCTCGGCCTCCGCCGACAGCTCCCGCACCGACGCTGCCGCGACGCCGCCGCGTTCGGTGAGCCGGTGCCGCATGGCCTCGTCGACGTCGTACCCGCGCACCGCGAAACCCGCGTCGAGCAGGTTGGCCGCGAACGCGGATCCCATGTTCCCGAGGCCGATCACACCGACGGTCGCTGCCATACGTCCACCCACTCAGTCCGAGGATCCTGCATGATGCATGGTACCCGATCACCTCCGGCCGCACGGACGGCAAACGCTTTGCGCGGCCACGGAACCGGACTCCATACTCTCGGGATGGTCGAGGAGCAGCCTGTCGACGGTCGCGCGGGGATCGACGTGGACCTGGTGCGGCGACTGGTCGCGACGCAGTTCCCGCAGTGGGCCGACCTGCCCGTGACGCCGGTCAGGGTGGACGGCTGGGACAACCGCACGTACCGCCTCGGTGACGAGATGACGGCGCGCCTGCCGACGCACGAGTCGTACACCCCGGCGATCGACAAGGAGGATCGCTGGCTGCCGACCCTCGCGCCCTCGCTGCCCGTCCCGGTTCCGGTGCCGGTTGCGAAGGGGGAGCCCGGCGAGGGGTACCCGTTCCACTGGTCGATCCGCGGCTGGCTGGACGGCGACACGGCGAGCGTCGACCGCGTCGACGACCTGTCCGGGTTCGCGGTGTCGATCGCCGACTTCCTCCTCGCCCTGCAGCGCATCGATGCGACGGACGGTCCCCCTGCCGGTGCGCACAGCTTCCACCGCGGCGCGCCGCCCGCGTACTACGACGACGAGACGCGCCGCTCCCTCGCCGCGCTCGACCGGCGCATCGACACAGCCGCGGCGACGGCTGTGTGGGACGCCGCACTGGACGCGACGTGGGACGGGCCGCAGGCGTGGTTCCACGGCGACGTCGCGAGCGGCAACCTGCTCGTACGGGACGGACGCCTGTGCGCCGTCATCGACTTCGGCACCTCGGGCGTCGGCGATCCCGCCTGCGACCTGGTGATCGCGTGGACGATGTTCTCCGGCGACAGTCGCGCGGCGTTCCGGCGGGCCGTGCGTCAGGACGCAGGCACGTGGGCACGCGCGCGGGGCTGGGCGCTGTGGAAGGCACTGATCGGACTGGCGGTGGACATCGACACCGACGAGCGACAGGCCGCGGTCAACCGGCGCGTGATCGACGCCGTGCTGGCCGACCACGCCACACTCGGCTCAGGCGTGTCCTAGATGAATGATTCCGTGAAGCTGCTGGTCAGTGGTCGTAGGCGGTGAGTGATCGTTTGCTGGTGACGCCGGTGGTCCAGTTGTGCCAGATCCCGGCGGCCATGGCCAGCAGGCGTTGGGCGACTCGGGTGAATACCC